>DATNNI010000146.1:0-4816 GCA_035601915.1 Xanthobacteraceae bacterium | reverse complement strand
CGCGACACGCGATTGGAGGCTAAGTCCGTGCGCTCACTCGCAAGTCTTCTGTGCGGTTATGTCTTCGGCTGGGGATTGTTTATTTCCGGCATGATCCGCCCGGAAAAAGTTTTAGGCTTTCTCGACGTGCTCGCCATCCCGAGCGGCAACTGGGATCCGAGTTTGGCGATCGTGATGGCGGCCGCGCTAATCGTGACCGGCGCGGGATACGCGTTCGCTCGGCGGCGCGTCCCGATTTTCGACCGGCAAAACCAGTGGCCGGCACAAACGCGAATTGACCGCCCGCTCGTCGCTGGCGCCGCATTGTTCGGGATCGGTTGGGGCTTGGTCGGCCTGTGCCCGGGACCCGCCATCGAGAATTTGGCGTCACTGTCGCCTGGCATTGTGGTCTTTATCGTCGCCATGGCCGTGGGCACGCTCGCGCACGATCGGTGGTACGCCCGGAGCGCCACCGCGCAAGCAGGTAACCTCGCCCACGCTACCGCGGCCGACGGTTAGCTACACGTGGAGCGCCGCGAGCTGGCCGCCATCCGCGACCACCGTCGTGCCCGTCATGTAGCGCCCGGCATCCGATGCGACCAGCAATAAGGGCCCGTCGAGATCACGCACTTCGCCAAAGCGGCCGATGGGAATTTGCCGCTTCATTGCCGAGCCACGCTCGCTGGCCAAATAGTCGCGATTGATTTCTGTCGTGATCCAGCCCGGTGCAATGGCGTTGACGCGAACGCCTTTGAAAGACAGCTCGAGCGCAAGCGCCTTGGTCAGCTGAATGACGCCCGCCTTGGCGGCCGCGTAGGCAACGACGCCTTTGTCGGGCGAAAGGCCGAGCACCGAGGCGATGTTGACGATAGAGCCTCCCTTGCCGGCCGCGAGCATGCGGCGCGCGGCCTCTTGCGCCCAGAAAAACACGGCATCGAGATTGGTCGCCAGCACCCGCCGCCAATCCTCTTCTTTCAAATCGACGGCACGCGCGGAATGCGCGATTCCGGCGTTGTTGACCAGAATGGTCACCGTTCCAATCTGTTTTTCCGCGGCGTCGAAGGCCCGCTTCATGGCGGCGGTGTCACGCACATCGGCGGCTACGGAGATCGCGCGCCGGCCGGATTTGGTGATGCGCTCGGTCACCGCGGCCAAACGTTCGGCCCGGCGCGCCACCAGCACGACGTCGGCACCATTCGCCGCCAAGACCTCGGCAAAGCGCTCACCCAGTCCGCTTGAAGCGCCTGTGACCAATGCCACCTGGCCGGTCAAATCGAAAATCTTTGCTGCGGACATGTCCCTCCCCCGGCGTGACGATCGCGCGTTTGATCGGCGGCTTGCCGCTTCCCATATAGGACGCGCCGCGTAGGAGCCTTTATGTCAAAGCCGTTGGTCGTGTCCATTCCGCATCGTCTCGGCAAGGAGGAGGCAATCCGCCGTCTCAAAAGCGGCCTCGCCGAAACCCAGACGCGCTTCGGCCATCTATTCACGGTTGCCGAGGAGACCTGGGACCAGGATCATTTGCAGTTTCGCATCAGCGCGCTCGGGCAGACGGTCAGCGGCTCGATCGACGTCGCCGAGGATGCGGTGCGGCTCGAAATCTTTTTACCTTGGCTTTTGGCAAAACTTGCCGAAACCCTGCAACCGCTTATTCGCCGTGAAGGAACGCTGCTGCTGGAAAAGAAATAAAACCTTCACTTCTTGGCGGCAATCTGCCCCCCAAGTCAGGTTACCTAGTTAGATCAACAAGTCAGATCACAAGCCGGAACTTTCAATCAGCCGCGGTGTTTCAAGCTTTGCCAACTCCAACCCAAAAGAAGGCATTGGCGGTCCCGATGCAACGTCCTTTCGCCCTCAGTTTTACGGTAGGGGCTATTCTGTACGCTGCCGTTAGCGTCCTCACCCTCATCGTCTTCTACGATGCGACTTCCAATCGCCAAGCCATAAATCGCCAAGCCTTGAACTCCGGCTACGGCATCTCAACGAGCGGACAGTAGCAGCGCTGTCGCTGTAACATCCTGCTCGGACGCGCTATAGTCGCCCGTTCCCGCGATGCGGGGACGGAGGGCGCCGAATGGCGGACCACGACCATTCCGATCATCCCGCGCATGCCTCGGAATTGTCCGAAATGCAGCTTCGCGTCCGCGCGCTGGAGACGGTGCTCGCCGAAAAGGGCTATATCGATCACGCCGCGCTCGACGCGATGATCGAAGCCTATGAAACCCGGATCGGCCCGCATACCGGAGCGGCCGTCGTCGCCAAGGCGTGGACCGATCCGGCATTCAAGCAGGTGCTGCTGGCGGATGCGACCAAGGCGGTGCAATCGCTAGGTCTGATCAGCCGCGTCGGCGACCATCTCATCGCCGTGGAGAACACGCCCGCAACTCACAACATGATCGTTTGTACGCTATGCTCCTGCTACCCCTGGGAGGTTCTCGGGCTTCCCCCGGTCTGGTACAAATCCGCTCCGTATCGTTCACGAGCAGTAAACGACCCGCGCGGCGTGCTAGGCGATTTCGGCGTTTCGCTGCCGCGCGACGTCCAGATCCGAGTCTGGGATTCAACCGCGGAAACCCGGTTCATCGTCCTGCCAATGCGGCCCGCCGCCACCGAAGGGTGGAACGACGAAAGGCTCGCAGCCCTGGTGACCCGCGATTGCATGATCGGTACCGGCTTGCCGAAATCCCCGGAGGACGCCGCCTGATGGACGGCATTCACGACATGGGCGGGATGCACGGCTTCGGCAAAGTGGCGCCAGAAAAGGATGAGCCGGTTTTTCACGCGTCCTGGGAAGGGCGTTGCCTTGCGCTGAACCGCGCCATGGGCGCGATCGGCGCCTGGAGCATTGACGAGGGCCGCGCCGGCATCGAGGCGTTGCCGCCCGATGTCTACCTGGCAAGCTCCTATTACGGAAAATGGGCGCTCCGTTTGGAGAACATGGTCATAGCGCGCGGCCTTGCCGGCGCCGACGAGATCGCAGCCGGCCACGCCTTGCGATCAAGCAATCGGCTTAACCGCAAACTGCAAACAGCGGACGTCCCGCGCACGCTTGCCCGCGGGTCGTTCGGTCGCACACCGCAAGCCGCGGCGCGCTTTAAGGTCGGCGACCGCGTGCGCACCAAAAATATCCATCCGCCGACGCACACGCGGCTGCCACGCTATGCACGCGATCGTCGCGGCGTCATCGAAGCGATCCGCGGTTGCCACGTCTTTCCGGATTCCGTCGCGATCGGCGCCGGTGAAAATCCGCAATGGCTCTACACGGTGTTGTTCGAGGGCCGGGAACTGTGGGGCGAAAACAGCGACCCGACGCTGAAGGTTTCGATCGAAGCATTCGAGCCGTATTTGGATCCGGCATCGTGAATTTACGGCATGCCGATGATCAGCGCGAAACTTCGCGCGATGTTGACGCACCGGCATTCCGCGAGCCCTGGGAAGCGCAAGCCTTTGCTCTCGCGGTCACGCTGCGAGAGCGCGGCGTCTTTTCCGCAACGGAATGGGCGGCAACGCTAGGCGATGAAATAAAGCGCGCACAAGCTGCCGGCGACCTTGATACCGGCGAAACCTACTATCACCACTGGCTCGCCGCACTTGAACGGCTGGTGGCGGCCAAAGGCGTGGCCGACCCGCAACTCCTTGAACGCACACGGAACGCCTGGCGCCACGCGTGCGAACGCACGCCACATGGTGCGCCCATTGAACTAAAACCCCACGATTATGCCGAATGAGGAAATGCCAATGAGCGAGATACGCCGTGTCGTGACAGGACTGGATGCTGGAGATAAGGCGGTAGCGGTGCTCGACGGCGCGCTGCCGCTTAAGCCCGGGAGAAGCGCCAACCCGGCCGCGGTTTTGTGGATCACCGATTCCAACCCGGCGACCTATTCTTCGCAGGACACGGCCAAGCCGATCGGCATTCCGCCGCCCGACAACGGCAGCATATTCCGCGTCGTCGAATTTCTGCCCACCACCGATGCCGAGATCGCGAAAATCGATCACACACACATGACCAGTGTGATCGGAGACAAAACTCCGGCTCGCGGGCTGCCGCCGAAACATCCGCTCGTGCACCGCACCCGGAGCGTGGACTACGCCATCATCCTGTCGGGCGAGATCGATATGTTGCTCGACGACGATACCATCCATCTGAAAGCCGGCGATATCGTTGTGCAGCAGGCGACCAACCATGCCTGGATAAACCGCGGCGACAAGCCTTGCCGCATCGTCTTCGTGCTGATCGACGGGAAGGAGCCTTAGGAGCGCCGGTCGCTTACAACATGCCGAGAACGTGCGGCAGCCACAGTGAAATAGCGGGGATATACGTGACCATCGCCAGGAAAATCAGCATGGTTGCGAGCCACGGCAGCACCGCCACTGTGAGCTCGGTGATGCCCATTCCGGTGATGCCCGACGCAACGTAAAGGTTCAGACCGACCGGCGGGTGGCAAAGCCCGACTTCCATGTTCACCGCCATCAGAATGCCGAGGTGAACCGGGTTGACGCCGAGCGTCGCGCCCATCGGAAACAGGATTGGCGCCATGATCAGCACGATTGCGGCGGGATCCATGAAATTGCCGGCCGCCAGCAGCACGATATTGGTGACGAGAAGAAACGCCACCGTGCCAAATCCTTGCGCGGTCATCCACTCCGCCATGGATTGTGGGATCTGTTCGGAGGTCAACAGCCAGGAAAACACGGCGGCATTGGTGATGATGTAGAGAATCATCGCGCTCATGGAAGCGGCGGTAAGCAGAACGGACGGCACGTCGGCGAGCTTGAGTCCCCCGTAGACAAACACCGCAATCACGAACGCGTAGACTGCCGCTACGGCGGCAGC
>DATNNI010000145.1:0-2938 GCA_035601915.1 Xanthobacteraceae bacterium | reverse complement strand
TCGATCGGCGAAAGACCGATCGAGAATGACGGTTTGCCGGAGGCGTAGGGCGTGTGGAGGAAAGGCATGCGGCCAGCGGCTCCCGCGCGCGACGCGAAAACTCTAAGCGATCCCCTCCAGTTCGCCGATCATCCGCTCGATCAGCGAGAGGCCGATCTGCCAGAACGCCGGGTCGCGCGCATCGAGGCCGAAAGGCGCGAGCAATTCGGCATGATGTTTGGTGCCGCCCGCCGCCAGCATCGCCAGATAGCGCTCGGCGAAGCCGGCCTGGGCCTTTTCGTAGACCGCGTAGAGCGAATTCACCAGACAATCGCCGAACGCATAGGCGTAGACGTAAAACGGCGAATGGATGAAGTGCGGGATGTACATCCAGAAATTCTCGTAGCCTGGCCGGATGTCGATGGCGGGGCCGAGGCTCTCGCCCTGCACGCTGAGCCAGATTTCGCCGATGCGCCTGGCGGTTAGTTCGCCGTTGCGCCGTTCGGTATGAATGGCCCGCTCGAACGAATAGAACGCGATCTGCCGCACCACCGTATTGATCATGTCCTCGACCTTGCCGGCGAGCAGCGCCTGGCGCTGCCGGGCGCCGCCGGTCTGCGCCAATAGCCGCTTGAAGGTCAGCATCTCGCCGAACACGCTGGCGGTTTCCGCCAGCGTCAGCGGGGTTGGCGCCATCAGCGCGCCGTTCTTCGCAGCCAGCACCTGATGCACGCCATGGCCGAGTTCATGGGCGAGCGTCATCACATCGCGCGGCTTGCCCTGGTAGTTCATCAGTACATAGGGATGCGCCGACGGCGTGGTGGGATGCGAGAACGCGCCCGGCGCCTTTCCGGGCCGCACCGGCGCATCGATCCAGCGATCGGCAAAAAACCGCTCGGCGATATCGGCCATTTCGGGTGCGAAACCGCGATAGGCCGTCAGCACCATATTCCTGGCGTCGGGCCATGCGATGCTGCCGGCGGCGGCAAACGGCAGCGGCGCATTGCGATCCCAGTGCGCGAGCTTCTTCTTTTTGAACCAGCCTGCCTTGAGCTGATAATAGCGGTGCGACAGCCGCGGATAGGCGGCGCGAACCGAGCCCACCAGGGCGTCGACGACCTCGCGCTCGACCCGATTGTTCAGGTGCCGCGAGTCGGCGACGTCCTGGAAGCCGCGCCAGCGATCGGAAATTTCCTTGTCCTTGGCAAGCGTATTGGTGATCAGCGCAAAGGTCCGCTCGTTGGCCTTGAAGGTCTTCGCCAGCGCCTGTCCCGCCGCCTTGCGTTTGGCCGGCGCGCGATCCTGCAGCAGGCTCAGGGTCGGCTCGATCGCCAATTCGCCGCCGGCGACCTTGAAGCGCAAGCCGGAGATGGTCTGATCGAACAGTCTGTTCCAGGCGGCATAGCCGCTCTGGGATTTCTCGTGAAACAGCTGCTCGACGCGATCCTCGAGCTGATACGGCTTGTCCTTGCGCAGATCCTCGATCCACGGCCGGTAGTGCCCGAGTTCGGGCGTCTGCATCGCGCGCTCGATGGCGGCATCGTCGATACGGTTGAATTCGAGCGCGAAGAACAACAGATGCACCGACGCCGACGTCAACCGTTCGGAGACGTCGCCGTAGAATTTGGTGATCGCCGGATCAACGCTGTCGCCGGCATGAACCAATCCGGCATAGGATCCGAGGCGGCCGGCAAGATCGTCAATCGCCTCGTAGCGCCTGACCGCCTCGGCGAGCCACTTGCCGCCGCCCTCTTTTCCGGTTTGCTCCGCAAGCCTGCCCTTGTAGTCGGTCTCAAACGCGACGCATTCTGTGTCCAGCCTTGCGAGGTCGCTGGTGATTCCGGGCGCGTCGATGCCGGAATAAAGATCCGCCAGGTTCCACTCCGGCAGCTTGCCGGTCTTGTTCGAGGGTTTGGATTTGGCGGCGGATTTCTGGCTGTTCGATTTGCGTTGGGCCTGCGACTTGCGGAGAGCGGATGGGGAGCGCGAGGTCATCTGGTTCGAGCCTGTGTATGCGTTTCGACGTATGCATTTCGGCCTGGAGGGCCGAGCGAGAGCGGGACCGCAACGTTTAAGAGGGCGTTAATCGGCATCAGCCAGAGTGCCCCGATTCGAGACAGATAGTTGTAACGCCCGAGGAAAGCCATGGCTGCCAGCATTTTGATTGTCGATGACGACGCGGTACAGCGCCGGCTGGTCGAAAACATGGTGCGGAAGTGCGGCTATGAGGCCATCGTCCTCGACAGCGGCGACGCGGCCATCGCCATGCTGACCGCGCCGGACGCGCCGCCGATCGATGCCGTGGTGCTCGATCTGGTAATGCCCGGCCTCGACGGTATGGGCGTGCTGGCGAAAATCCGCGAAGCCGGTCTCAATGTCCCCGTCGTCGTGCAAACCGCCCATGGCGGCATCGACAATGTGGTGTCGGCGATGCGCGCCGGCGCCCAGGACTTCGTGGTGAAGCCGGTCGGCATCGAGCGGCTTCAGGTATCGCTGCGCAATGCGCTCAACACCAGCGCGCTGAAGGGCGAGCTGCAGCGCATCCGGCACAGCCGCGAAGGCAAGTTGACGTTTGCCGATATCGTGACCCGCAGCGAAACCATGGCCGGGGTGCTGCGCACCGCCCAAAAGGCCGCCGGCTCCACCATACCCGTGCTGATCGAGGGAGAATCCGGCGTCGGCAAGGAATTGTTCGCGCGCGCGATTCACGGCAGCGGCGAACGCAAATCGAAGCCGTTCGTCGCGGTCAATTGCGGCGCCATTCCGGACAATCTGGTGGAGTCGATCCTGTTCGGTCACGAGAAGGGCGCGTTTACCGGCGCGACCGAACGCCACACCGGCAAATTCGTCGAGGCCTCCGGCGGCACGCTGTTCCTCGACGAAGTCAGCGAACTGCCGCTGGCGGCACAGGTGAAACTGCTGCGCGCGTTGCAGGAAGGCGCGGTCGAGGCGGTCGGCG
>DATNNI010000144.1:0-2597 GCA_035601915.1 Xanthobacteraceae bacterium | reverse complement strand
TTATTTTCGCGCCGGTGGTCATCGAGGGCTATGCGGGGCATTGCCCGATCCCGCTGCCACCATGGGTCGATCGGGTGCGGGCCAACGCCGATTCGCCGCCGCTGCTGCGGCTCTTCGCCAACGCCATGGCGCGCTACCACTCCGGCGAAGTTCGCTACGTCAAGCTGATGGACGGCGGCATCGTGGACAATTACGGCCTCGCCGGCTTCACCATCGCGCGGCTGCTTTCGACCACGCCTTATGGCCCGCTCGAGCCACAGCAGGCGGTGCGGCTGCGCCGGCTGTTATTCGCGGTCGCGGATTCCGGGCGTGCACCCTCGGGCGCTTGGGCGCAGACCGTTGAGGGACCGTCCGGCGTCAATTTGATTACGGCTGCCTCCGACACCGCGACGGAATCCGGCGCGGTCGGCAGCTATTCGGCGTTCCAGGACGCGATGTCCGACTGGCAAGACGCGCTGATCAATTGGCGGTGCAAATTGTCGGCTGCCGAGCGCCACAATCTCGGCGCGCCGGCGAATTGGAATTGCCGCGACGTCAAGATTTTCGTCGGCCGCCTCGCGTTCGATCAATTGGGCCCGCAACGCGCCGCGCAACTCAATGCGATAGAGACGGCGTTCAAGCTGCCGCCGGACCAGGTCGACCTCGCGATTGCCGCGGGCCGCGACGCGCTCAGGACCAGCAGCGTGTTCAACGCCTTCCTCAATTCGATCCGCAACGATCGGGCGCGCGGCGCGCATGTCGCTTCGCCGATGGGCGATCCGCAACGGACGATGGCGCAATAGCGCGATCTGCGATAACCGCTATTCCGCCGCCGCTTTGGCGTGGCCGAGCCGCGTGTTGAGCGCGTCGAGCAGGCCCTCGGCCGCCTCCGCAATCACCGTGCCGGGCGGGAAAATCGCCTCGGCGCCGGCGGCTTTGAGCGCGTCGTAATCCTGTGGCGGCACGACGCCGCCGACCACCAGCATAATGTCGGGGCGGCCATTGCGCGCGAGTTCAGCCTTCAATTCGGGCACCAGCGTCAGATGAGCGCCGGCGAGCGAAGATATGCCGAGGATATGGACGTCGTTCTCGACCGCTTGCCGCGCGGCTTCGTCCGGCGTTGCGAATAACGGCCCGATGTCGACGTCAAAGCCGAGGTCGGCAAAGGCGGAAGCAATGACCTTCTGCCCGCGATCATGGCCGTCTTGACCGATCTTGGCGACCAGGATGCGCGGCCGGCGGCCTTCGTTCTCCTCGAAAAGCGCGACGCGTTTCTGGACCCGTTCGACGGCGTCGGACATGCCGGCCTCCCGCCTGTAAACGCCGGAGATCGATTTGATCTCCGCCTGATGGCGCCCGAAAGCTTTTTCCAGCGCCAGCGAAATTTCGCCCACCGTCGCTTTGGCGCGCGCCGCATCGACGGCAAGCGCCAGCAGATTGCCGTTGCCGCCGCCGGCGCTGCGGGTGAGCGCATCGAGCGCCGCGGTTACCGCGCCGGCGTCGCGTTCGCGTTTGAGGCGGTTGAGCTTCTCGACCTGCATCTGCCGCACCGCGGCGTTATCGACCTTGAGAATATCGATCGGCTTTTCGTCAAGCGGCCTGAATTTATTGACGCCGATCACGGCTTGCGCGCCGGAATCGATCCGCGCTTGGGTGCGCGCCGCGGCCTCCTCAATGCGCAGTTTCGGCAGCGACGCTTCGATCGCCCGCGTCATGCCGCCGAGCTCCTCGACCTCGCGGATGTGCGTCCACGCTCTGCCGGCGAGCTCATGAGTGAGCCGCTCGACGTAGAACGAGCCGCCCCACGGATCGATCATCCGCGTCAGTCCGCTCTCGCGTTGCAGGACGATTTGCGTATTGCGCGCGATGCGCGCGGAAAAGTCGGTCGGCAAAGCGAGCGCTTCGTCGAGCGCGTTGGTGTGCAGCGATTGCGTCCCGCCTTCGGTCGCAGCCATCGCCTCGACCGCGGTGCGCACGACGTTGTTGAAGACGTCCTGCGCGGCCAACGACCAGCCCGAGGTTTGGCAGTGGGTGCGCAACGACAACGAACGCGGGTCGCGCGGATTGAATCCTTTCATCAGCTTCGCCCACAACACGCGCGCGGCGCGCAGTTTCGCCACCTCCATGAAAAAATTCATGCCGATGCCGAAGAAGAACGACAGCCGAGGCGCGAAGCGGTCGATATCGAGCCCTGCCGCGACGCCGGCGCGCACGTATTCGACGCCGTCGGCGAGCGTGTAAGCGAGTTCAAGGTCGGCCGTCGCGCCGGCTTCCTGCATGTGGTAGCCGGAAATCGAAATCGAGTTGAATTTCGGCATATGCGCCGCGGTGTACGCAAAAATGTCGGAGATAATGCGCAGCGACGGCTTGGGCGGATAGATGTAGGTGTTGCGCACCATGAATTCTTTGAGAATGTCGTTCTGGATGGTGCCGGCCAGCTTCTCCGGCGGCACGCCCTGCTCCTCGGCAGCCACCACGTACAGCGCCAGGATCGGCAGCACGGCGCCGTTCATCGTCATCGAGACGCTCATTTCATTCAGCGGAATCCCGTCGAACAGGATTTTCATGTCCTCGACGGAATCAATCGCCACGCCCGCCTTGCCGACATCGCCGACAAC
>DATNNI010000143.1:0-2361 GCA_035601915.1 Xanthobacteraceae bacterium | reverse complement strand
GCCCCATTCTGTCAATTGCTACTACCGGCGAGGTTGACCCGCTCATTTATGTCGACGGCCAGTATACCGGGCGGGCCGCCTGAGCATTGGCCGCTCGAGCGGGAGCCGTTCGGCAACAAACGAATAGCTGATGGACAAGAGCGGACGTTGACACGACCGGGCGGGACGGCCGACCATGCAAACAAATGTTTCGTCAGGGAGGACCGGCACGTTATGAGTGTCGATGCGCGCGTTGCCGAGCTCACGCAGAAGATGTGGAAGCGCAAATTTTACGCCGTGCTTTCGCAGCCTTCACCGACGCCGGAAAAACTAAAGCCGTTGTTGCCGGCTCACCTCGAATACATGATCTCGCTCGAGAAGCGCGGTGTCTTGTTCGCTTCCGGTCCGTTATCGGATGGTAAAGGGCCGCCGAGCGGCGCCGGCCTGACTGTCCTGCGCGTGACCGGCTTCGACGAAGCGCGCGCGTTGGCGGAAGCCGATCCGTTCGTGATGAACCGGTTGCGGACGTATGAACTGAAAGAATGGACGATCATGGAGGGCACGCTCGGACTGCGCGTGAACCTTTCCGATCAGTCCATCGAAGTCGCATAGAGGAAACAACATGGAGACGGTGGGCTTTGTCGGCGTCGGCAAGATCGGATTGCCGATCTCGCAAAACCTGATCAAAAACGGTTATCGGGTTGTCGGCTATCGGCGCGGCTCGCTCGCCGAATTCGAGAAGATCGGCGGCGTGCCGGCGCGTTCGGCGGCCGATGTCGGCGCCCAGGCCGACATCGTGTTTTCCTGCCTGCCGTCCGACGAAGCGCTTCAGCAAGTCGTGCAAGGTCCCGACGGTCTCGTCAGCACGGCGCGGCCCGGACAAATTGTGGTCGAGCTCGGCTCCTACCCGGTGCCTGTCAAGCAGCGTCAGGTGGCGCCGCTGGCGGAAAAGGGCGCCGTATTCATCGACGGCGAAGTGGCCGGGACGCCCGGTATGGTCGCCGCGCGCAAGGGTGTCGTCTTTCTCGCCGGCGATGCGGACGCATGCAAGAAACTCGAACCTGTTGTCGCGGGCTTCGCCGATTCCTGCATCTATTTCGGTCCCTTCGGCGCAGCGAGCCGGGTCAAGCTCATCAACAATCTCCTGGTGTCGATCCACATCGCCGCCACCGCCGAGGCAATGGCGCTCGGGGTCAAGGCCGGGGTCGACGTCGACTTGATGATCAAAGCCATCGCCAATGGCAGCGGGGGTTCGACCCAGTTCGGGATCCGGGCACCGTGGATGGCGGAGCGGCGTTTCAAGCCATTGCAAGGCCCGATCCCAGGGCTGCAACACTACATCGAGATGATCGGAGAATTCGCCGACAGCGTCGGCGTGGCGACGCCGCTCCTCGACCGGACCGCGGAGCTATTCGAGCGCTTCGTCGCCATGGGCCTGTCCGATTGCGACGGCGCCGCAATGATTGATGTCATCAGCTCGCTGCCGCGAACGCAGCACGAAGATACAAAGTCCCGATCATAGGCCAGAAGGCCGGACACGATATTCTCACGCAACAGAGACGACGCTCGGAGGACAATATGGAATTCGGCTACTTCACGCTAAGCGACAATCACTACGAGAACAACGAGCGCTCCGCCAACCAGTTCGTCGCCGACATCACCGCGGAAGCTTTGTATGCCGACAAGCTCGGGATGAATTCGGCGTGGATCGGCGAGCATCATTTCAACTCGCTCGGCGTGCTGTCCTGCCCGGATATCGTGCTCGGCTACATCGCCGCAAACACGACACGCATTCGGCTTGCGCCTGCAGTGACGGTGCTGCCGCTGCATCATCCGATTCGCGTCGCCGAGCAGTGGGCGACGCTTGATCTTCTTTCCGGCGGCCGGGTCGATTTCGCCGTCGGCCGTGGCTATGACCGGCGTGAATATCTCCCGTTTCACGTGTCGTTCGAGGACAATCAAGGAATCTTCGAAGAGGGTTTGGAGCTTGTGCGGGAGCTCTGGCGGGCGCCGGGACGCATCTCCCATCACGGCGAGCACTATTCGTTCGATGACGTCCGCATCACACCGAAGCCGATCCAGCAACCGATTCCGACTTATGTCGGGTCGTTCTCGAAGCCGTCGATCGAGCTTGCGGCGCGGCTCGGCTGCGGTCTCGTGGTGGCGCCATTCGCCGCCGCGATCAGTTACGGCGGCCTCAAACAAGTCGCCGACCTCTATCACGAGAGCTGCGCCAAGCATGGGCAAAAGCCCGGCCGGCTGATGTGCAGCTACTTCACTCATTTCGCCGACAACAAGCAGCAGGAAGACGCGCAACGCGCCCGTCAAATCCGCTACTATAAAGAGTGCGTGATCCCGGCGTTCCCGGGCGATCCCAAGTCG
>DATNNI010000142.1:0-11220 GCA_035601915.1 Xanthobacteraceae bacterium | reverse complement strand
AACCGCTGCGCTCAAATCGCCGGCACGCCGCTCGGCAGCAATACATCGGCCCATCCCAATGATCACGTCAACATGGGGCAATCGTCGAACGACTCGTTTCCCTCGGCGATGTGCATCGCCGCCGCGGTCAATGTAAAGCAGCGCCTCATTCCGGCAGTGACCGATTTACGCGATGCAATCGACAAAAACGCAAAAGCTTGGGACGAGATCGTCAAGATCGGACGAACGCATATGCAAGACGCGACCCCACTGACATTGGGGCAGGAATGGTCCGGCTATGCCGGCATGCTGTCGGATGACCTGGAGCGGCTCGAAGGCGCTCTCACGGGCGTATACCGCTTGGCGCTCGGCGGTACGGCGGTTGGCACAGGAATCAATTCGGTGCCGGGTTTCGCCGAAGCGGCCGCTGCCGAGATCGCAAAACTTACCGGCCTGCCATTTGTCACCGCGCCGAATAAGTTCACGGTGCAGGGCTCGCATGACGCGCTGGTCCAACTTTCCGGAACCATGCGTACGCTTGCAGTGTCGCTCTACAAGATCGCCAATGACATTCGCCTAATGTCGTGCGGGCCGCGCGCCGGATTTGCCGAGTTGGAAATCCCGAAGAACGAGCCCGGCTCTTCAATCATGCCCGGCAAAATCAATCCGACCCAGTGCGAGGCGCTGACCATGGTCGCCGTCCAGGTCATGGCCAATGATGTTGCGGTAGGCTTTGGCGGCGCCGGCGGCTACCTAGAGATGAACGTCTACAAGCCGCTGATGATTTTCAACATTACCCATTCGATCACTATCATGACCGACAGCTGCACAAATTTCCGAAAATTCCTGGTCGAAGGTACCAAGCCCAATCTGAAGAAGATCAACGAATACGTCGAACGGTCACTGATGCTGGTGACGGCGCTTTCTCCGGTCATCGGCTACGATAAGGCCTCGAAGATCGCTCACTACGCCATGGATAACGATCTGACCCTGAAGGACGCCGCATTGAAGCTGGGCTTTGTCACCGAGGCTGAATTCGATCGCGTGGTCGATCCGAAGAAAATGGTGAAGCCAAATGTGGCGGCGGCAGGGAAAACCGCGAGCGCGGCCTAGGTCCGCCACTTCGGAAAACGAGCTAGGCGGGATTGCCCCCCGATGCGCTCGAACATTCTTAAATAAAAGGGGCCGCCCCAAGGGCGGCCCGAAACACAGTGACAGAAAACGCCTTATTTATTTGGTGGCGTTTTTGAACGCGTCCTTCACGTTGCCGGTGGCATTGTGCAGATCGCCCTTGGCCTTATCGAATTTGCCTTCGGTCTCGAGCTGCTTGTCGCCCGTCACCTTGCCGGCGGTTTCCTTGATGACGCCTTTCGCCTTATCGGCCGCGCCTCTGACGTGTTCGCTATCCATTCTCGCCTCCATTGCGTGGGTTCCTTATAAGAACGCGCAGGTGGCGTGAAAGTTTCCTGCCCAATACACGCTTATTGGCGATCGCCTAAAGCTTTTCCATCACGCCGGCCAACCGGTTCAGCATGTCGTCTTCCTGTCCCGGAACGATATTCACGGCGATTTGCTTGTAACCCAGCGCCGCCATGCCGTGCGCCCGATCGACGAGCTCGGACGGCGTCCCGGTAAACGTGAGCGCGCGGACAACTTGCGCGGAGAGGTGCTTCTCTTCCGGGCGGACGAACATGAGATGACCGCGGTGGTTCGAGAGGTAGCGCGCATCCGCCGGTTCGTATTGCTGGTAGACTTTGCGATAGGCCTCGAGTTCCGCCGCGAACGGGAACGGCCCTTCCTGCGGCACGATCGAGCCGAACTGGTCGAGCTCAACAAGGTTATGAAACACGATGGCGGCAAATGGCCCGGCTTGCGCCATGCAGCGCTTGCTGTCGCCGGATTCTCCCTCGTCGAGGACGCATCCGCCGCAGCTCGCGGACGCGTAGAAATCGGCGAGGTTTCTGCCGTTTTTCACCCATGCGGCCTGGATGTCCTCGATGTCGGCTTTCTCTCGCTGCGGGTAGCTGACATTGCCGATCCACCCGGCGCCTAATTTTGCCGTTAGCGCGCGGGCTTTCGGTCCGAATGCCGATACGAATGTCGGTATCGGATCCTTGATGTTGATGAGGCCAAGATCGGGATTCAAAAATCTGATCTTGTGCGGGCCACCTTCTTCCGACCACTCCACTGTCTTTCCGGCAAGCAGTCCTTCAATCACCTCGACGTATTTTTCCAGGCGGGCGAGTGGAACTGGCCCCAGTCCCATGGTGCGTCGTCCGGTGTAGCCGGTAGAAACGCCAAACACGATGCGGCCGGGCGCCAAGGCGTTTAACGTCGCAAGCGCATTGGCCGCGACCGGGGCGATGCGGTTTGAGGGAATGAACACGCCGGCGCACAACTTGATGCGCGAGGTCTTCATGGCGGCGGCGCCCATCGCGACCAGGACGTCGGCGCTGAGTAAATGGGTGTCGTAGAACCACGCATAGTTGAAGCCAAGTTTTTCGGCGCGCTCGACCACTTTCCAGGAATCTGCCTTTGTCGGCAGAGTAATACCAAACTCCATTTTCTTTCCTCCCTAGGCGGTAAATAGTGCAGCGCGGTTTAGCCGCCGGCTGCGGCGTGCAAATCAGGTACGCCGCGCGGCGGCGCTGGGCGCAGCGGCGCGGCTGAAAAGGACGCGTTGACGCGATCCGCCGCCGCGTCATCGTAAAGTGTGGTGCGCTGGCGGGGCCGCCGGCCTAAAGATGTGATGGTCTCTTCCATGGCTTCGGGAGGCATTTCCTCGCCGTGAACGGCGCCAGCGGCGCGCGTGATGCTTTCGTTCATCAAGGTGCCACCCAGATCGTTGGCGCCGGCCGTCAGACAGGCGGCGACGCCTTGAGGTCCCATCTTCACCCATGACGTCTGGATGTTTTTCAGGACCGGGTGGAGCGCGAGCCGCGCGACCGCGTGCATGAGCACGGCTTCGCGGAAGGTCGGCCCAAGCCGGCAGCCACCGCGCAAGTGGATCGGAGTCTCCATCGGCACGAACGGCAACGGGACGAGTTCGGTGAAACCGCCGGTGCGGCTTTGCAACTCGCGAAGGCGCAAAAGATGTCGCGCCCAATGCTGGTACCGATCGACGTGGCCGAACATGATGGTGGCGGTCGTGCGCAATCCCAAAAGGTGCGCGGTCTCGATCACGTGCATCCATTGCTCGGTGGTGATTTTGTCGGGACAGATGATGGCCCGGACTTCGTCGTCCAAAATCTCCGCGGCCGTGCCCGGCAAGGTGCCGAGGCCGGCGTCCTTCAGCCGGATCAGAAACTCGCGAACCGAAAGTCCGAGTGTCGCCGCGCCCTGCCAAACCTCGAGCGGCGAGAAGGCGTGGATGTGAATACGCGGACAGACGTCCTTGATCGCGCGGCAGATCGCGAGATAGGTCGAACCGTCATAGGCCGGATGAATGCCGCCTTGCAGGCACAGCTCGACCGCGCCGCGGTCCCAGGCTTCGACGGCGCGCCGCTGGATCTCTTCGAGGCTCAGATCGTAGGGGCGTCCGCGCAAGTTCTCGCTGAGCTTGCCTTTTGAGAAGGCGCAGAACTTGCAACCGAAATGACAGATGTTGGTGTAGTTGATGTTGCGGGTAACGATGTAGCTTACGTCTTCGCCACACGTTTCCGCGCGCAATGAGTCGGCTGCTTGGCGCACGGTGTGAAAGTCCTCGCCGCGGCTGGCGAATAAGGCGACGATTGCGTTTTCGGTGAGCGTCTTGCCCGCGAGCGCGTCGGCGGTGATCCCATCGAGCTCGGTATGAATCAAAGGAGCCCGTGGCTCTTCGCGCGTTTTGCCGAGCGTTCCCGGAATCCAGGAATCGTCGCGGGCGAATCCTTCACCGTCCACCGCCCGCATGACTGCGGTGCGTAGCCCACGATCCAGCCACTTGTCCGGGCGACCAACGTAAGCCGGATAGATCGCAAGTCGCTCGACGAGGACCTTGCCGGCTTTGGCCGTATCTCGGGACAGCCTTTCGATCTGCGGCCACGGCCGTTCCGGATTGACGTGGTCGGGCGTGACCGGAGAAACGCCCCCCCAATCGTTGATCCCGGCGGCGACGAGCTGTTGAAGCGCGCCGGGCGATAAATTGGGCGGCGCCTGAATGTTCATCGCGGCGCCGAACACAAGCCGCGTCGCCGCGATGGTCCATAGATGATCGTGGAGACTTGGCTCGGCGTGATCCGCCATCTTGGTGCCGGGCTTGGCGCGAAAGTTTTGAATGATGATTTCCTGCAAGTGCCCATATTGTTCGTGCAGGGCCCGCAACTTGAGCAAAGCGGCGAGGCGCTCACAGCGCGTTTCGCCGATGCCGATGAGAATGCCGGAGGTAAACGGAATCGCCGCTTCGCCGGTAGCGCGAATGACTTCGAGACGCACGGCGGGATGCTTATCCGGCGAGCCGAAATGAGGGCCGCCACGCGCGCAAAGCCGCTCCGCCGAACTCTCCAGCATCAAGCCTTGCGACACGGAAACGCAGCGCAGCGACGCAAGTTCGCCGGCGCTCATGACTCCGGCATTAAGGTGCGGAAGGAGGCCGGTTTCTTGCAATACCAGCGCCGCCATCTCGCGGAGGTAAGAAAGAGTCGTGTCGTGCCCGAGTTGGGTCAACTCCGCGCGCGCCACGCGATAGCGCTCTTCCGGCTTATCACCCAAGGTGAAGAGCGCCTCGCGGCATCCCGCTGCGGCGCCGGCGCCGGCGATGGCGAGCACTTCTTCCTTGGTCAAATAGGCGCGCGTGCCGCGCCGGGGCGGACGTGCAAACGTGCAATAGTGGCAGCTATCCCTGCACAACTGGGTCAGCGGAATGAACACTTTTCGCGAGTAGGAAATTGACGCGCCATGGCCGCGGTCGCGCGACGCGGCCGCCACGTCCAGGAGCGCGGCAAGGTCGCCGCCTTCGTCCGCCAGGGCAAAGACCTCGGCGTCCGACAGACGATCGCCATCCCTGGCGCTGCGCAAAGCGCGATTGAAGTTGTTCATTGTGACTCGAGCGCCAGCGACGCTTCGTGATCCCATTCCGCCCGGCGGTCCTCGAGCAATTTCCAGCTTCGCGTTGCGGAACGCTTGCTCATGAATCTTTGGAGATCGGAAGGCTCATCGACATCAAGCGCAATGGCGCCGTTGCGGACCACGGTTGGCGTCAGCCCGACCGCGCGGGCTGCCGCAAGATGCGGGAAATAGCTGTTGGGACCAAACCGCAGCGGGACGACATCGGCAGGCGAACAGACGATTGCGTTCGAGCCGCGCTCGTCCCACGCCGGAACGATGGTGAAAGCAGGCGCTGAAAGATGTGCGGCCAGGACGCCGCTAATGTCGATACGCGACACGAGCGGAATATCGCCCGGCAGCGTCAACATCGCGGATGAGGTCGCCGCCAGGCGGCGCGCGGCGGCGCTCACGGCGCCGGTGTGGCCGTCATGCGCACCTTCGGACCACACCTCGGCACCAGAGCGCCGCGCGATTTCGGCGACATCCCGGTCGGCCGTTACGACGGCAATACCGTGCAGCTCCGGCACGGCCGCAACGGCGTCCAGCACGTCCTGAAACATCGCAAGCGCCAAATCCTTCCGCAGCTGTGCCGAAAGCGCGTCAGCCAGCCGCTGCTTCGCAAGCGCGGCGTCCTTAACCGGAATGACGGCCCAGATTTCGGGATGCGACACTCGCCGATCATTCCCCATTAAGCGCTTCCATTGCAACGCGGGAACGGCGCACCACACTTTTCTGCCGTCGCCAGAGCATGGCGTCTGTCCTATTTCTTTATGACGGCGGCTTGCGAATGACGCCGCGAGAGATCGTCGGCCAATGCCAGCGTCATTTTCGCCAGTTGCTCGCGATCCGCAAGCGAAACCATCACCGCCCTGGTCGCGATTGCCGTAATCGGGAGTGTGGCGAGAAGAGGGGCGTCGCGGTCATCGACGACGTAGCCGTCGAGTAGGTCAGCATAGCGTTCTGCCACAGTTTCAGCGCTGACCTTGAGCCCGAGCTCGCGCATCATTTTCGCCGTCGGTCCTTTAACCGCCTGATCGCCGACGATGGGGGCAACGGCCACAACCGGCGCAGTGCATGCCCGCAGCGCTTCTCGTACGCCTGGTACCGCCAGAATGGGCTCGATGCTGATAAACGGGTTTGACGGGCAAATCACGACAGCGCGCAACTCCGGGTGCGCAAGGGCCGCGACAAAATCGGGATGCGGCTTTGCCGTCGTGGCGCCGTGGTAGGAAAATTCCGTCACCTCCGGCTTGCACTGCTGCTCGACAAAATAACGTTGGAAGTCGAGCCAACCGGCTGCGGTGCGAACGCGCGTGCGGACCGGATCGTCGGTCATCGGCACAATTGCGGCCCGAACGCCGAAGCGGTCGGCAAAGTCGCGGATGATGTGGGACGACGGCTCGCCGGCGCGCATCCGGCGGGTGCGCTCGACGTGAATGGCAAGATCGCCGTCGCCTAAGCGAAACCAGGTTTCACCGCCCAGCGCGGCCAAGACCGCCATGAAAGTCCAGGTCTCGTCGCGTCGCCCCCAGCCGGTTTCGGGATTGTCGAGACCCGCCAGCGTGTAGAGCAGCGTGTCGATATCCGGAGAGACGTGCAGGCCGAGATGCTCGAAATCGTCGCCAGTGTTGGCCACAACGGTGAGCTTTCCGGCAGGAACGACGTTGCGCAGGCCGAGGGCAAGCTTGGCGCCGCCAACGCCGCCGGAAAGCGCGAGCACGCGGTCCCGCTGTATGCTTTCTTGCGTCATCGGAACAGGTCGTCCTTGGGATCGCGCAGCAATTGCGCAGCCGAAGAGGCTTGCGCGGACCATGTAAGCCCGCGCACCACAATAACCGGCATGGCCTCATCCGCCTGCCCCATGAGGAGCGATGCCGCCGCGGCAATCTCGTCGGCAAAGCCTGTCTCGCTCACCTGTAAGGGGCGATCGTAGAGGTCGGGTTGGCCGCGAAGATCGCAAAGCGCCGGAAGACCGGCGGCGCCGAGGGCGACGCCAACGGTCCCAAGCCGCCACGCGCGCCCGAAACTGTCATTGATGACGACGGCAATGTTTTTGCCGAGCCGCGACCGAAGACCTTCGTGCAAAAGCCGCGCCGACCGATCGGGATCTTCCGGCAAAAGCAGGACAGGTTTCGCCCCGCGCCGCGGGTCGACATTCGATTGGTCGACCCCGGCATTGGCGAGCACGAAGCCCAACCTGTGTTCGACAATAAGCACGCCGGCTTTATGCCGCAGCACCTCGCTGGATTCGCTGAGGATCACCTCAACCAGCCGCGGATCTTTTTGCACCTCCTTGGACAGCGCCAACGCGCGTTCGCCGGGTTCGACTGCCGCGAGATCGACGTATCTGCCTTCGGCCTTCGAGATGATCTTTTGGGCGAGCACCAGGACGTCGCCGTCGCGTAATACCGGTCCCTGGCTTTGGGTAATGTCGCAGATCAAGGAAACGAGATCGGTGCCCGGTTCAACGAGAGGAATTCCGGGAACCGGGATGAGCTGCAAATTGCGCGTCTTCGCTGCATTGCGCATGCGATGTTCAACTGTTGGCGGGTGGGATCATTGCCGGGACTGGGGCAGCCGGCAAGATGTGTGCGGGGGACGGTGTGATGCGGCAAACTCAAATCCCCGGCCGTTGCCGACCGCGGACCGTTAGTGTTTACCTCAATCGTCCGATAGAGCCAGCGGCTTTATCAGACCCAGCCGCTCTTCGCCTGTACGGGAACAAGCTCGGAGTCGGCGACGCCGACGGCGAACGCCGAGCGGAAGAAGCCATTCTGCCGCTGCCCGACGGTATAGGCGATGTTTTGCAACTGAGTGCGCAGATCGATCTCGCCGATCACGGTCTTGAAAGTGTGGTTTTTCAGATACTCGGTGACCGCCTCTCGATCGACCGTACCGGGGCCTTCAAACGCCTGGGTGAGAACCTGGCCGTTTGCGTTTTTGCACCGACCACGCCAATCTGACGGTTCCGGTATCCGTTCTCGCAATTCGTATGAACGGAGCAGCCAGCGCCGTCGCGCCGGCATATTTCAGCAATTCGCGTCGTCGCATGAAAATCTCCCCGATCGGATTTTTTCGCGCATAGCCTATAGCGCGCCGTGGGGGAGACGGTATGTCGTCGGAACTAAGGACAATGCGCACTCGGTAGACCGTCCTAAGCATTTAGGACAGACTTGCGTTGCGCAGCACGCAAGGATGCCGATGCCCAAACCAGATGCTGACAAAACTAATAGATTGAGGAGGGGCCCGTGAGTACGGCCGCTGGACCCACACCCAATGTTGCAACGCTGCGCCTGGGCGGCGGAGCAGTGGGCTTTAACTGGCTTCCGGTGATCGTCGCCGAACGCCAAGGCATGTTCGCGCGACGCAACCTTGCGGTCGACATCAAGCGTCTCGGCGCCGTCGATAAAGTAACCGCCGCGGTCAAGGCCGGCGAACTTGACCTTGCGATTACGCCCCCCGAAGGCGCGATCCGCGACTGCGCGGGCGGCGGCAATCTGCGGATTATCGCAGGGAACGTGAACCGGTTGCCGCTCTCGCTGATCGCCAATCCGCGCATTCGCCGGATCGAGGAGTTGCGCGGGGCGCGCCTTGGCACCTCGTCGCTCACCGAAGGCACGGCGCTCTACACCATGGAAGTGCTGCGGCAGCACGGCCTGAATTATCCGGGCGACTATGAGTTTGCCGTCGTCGGCGTTCACCCGGCGCGCTGGAAAGCGCTGCAGGAAGGAACGATTGACGCCGCGGTCCAGCTTATTCCGCTGAACTTTGTCGCCGAGGATGCCGGCTACACTAATCTGGGTGAGGTGACTGACTACATACCGGAGATCGTCTTCACCGGCCTCATCGTCGATCGCACGGCGGCCGAAAAGCGCCGTGACCAGATCGTTGCTTTTCTTAGCGCCGTAACGGAGGGCACGCGTTGGGTCTACGATCCCGCCAACGACGAAACGCTTTTGGCATTGACCAAAGAACTGACCCAAGCCGAGGGCAAATACGGCCGGCAAGCCCTGGACTATATGCGGCAGATGCGGGTTTTTTCGCCGGAGCTTTCCATTCCCGACGCGGCCTTTGCCAAATCGCTCGAGCTTATGCAGAAGGCTGGGCTAGCCGACGCGCAGCTTGTGGCCGACGCGAAAGCCGTCCTCGACGCCAGTTTCCTTGCTGCCGCGTTAAAATCGCACTGAGCAATGACGGCTCTGCCTTTCGATTTTGTGCTCGACGCAAGAAGTGCCGTGCGCATTGTTTGCGGCGCGTTCTTCCTGCCGCACACGATTGCGAAATTACGCAATATCGACCGCGCTTCGGTCCTGTTCGACAAAGTGGGCTTTCGGCCGCCGCGTCCGTTTGTTGTACTGACGACTGTGATGGAGCTTATCGCGGCATTCGGGTTGATTTCGGGCCTTTATCCGCGCCTTGCCGCGGTTGTGGCTGCGACTGTGCTCTTCGGCGCTGCTTACGCCATCGCTCGCAACCATGCCCTGATGTGGCGGTGGCAGCATCCGGGCATCGAATACATGGTGTTTTGGGCGGTCGTTTGCCTCTTGGTGGGCTTTCTGCCGTAAGCCGGTGGCGGAAATATGCTATCGCTGCCTTGTTTTGTTCACGTTGGCCCAGAAGCCAATAAACTGGCCGGGTGGCAGGTGGGAGGAGGGCGCCGATGATCGTCGTTTCTGCGGCGGGTTCCGACGAGCGTTTGAACCTTGGCACGCGCGACGCCTGCGAGGTGGTAAATTCCATCGGCACCGACTCCTATGGCGATGTCTGCTTCGCCATGCTGGAACGAGCGCTCAACGCCGAGCATTGGGCGCTGTTTCGTTTCCGCTCCGGCAGCCCGTTGAAATGCGTGGCGACGGCGAGCAAGCGCGACAAGGCGGCGGCGAAGGAAAATTGCGAGCGCTTCGTCGGGCACTGTTACAGCGTCGACCCGTCGGTGAAGGTCGCCCGCACGCGCCTTTCGGCGCCAACGCTGACGAAACTGGCGATCGATGACATCGAGGACCCGCAGTATCGGCACTGTTTCGAGCTGACCCACGTCCAGGAACGCGTGAGTTTATTTTCGTGGGTCGGGCTCGATTTGTATCAGCTGAGCATATTTTGCGGTCCGCGCAAGGCCTCGTTTTCCGCGCTCGAGATGAATCATTTCGCGGCGCTCGCCAAGCTGCTCCTGGCGACAGCGCGAAAGCACGAGATGCTGGTCGATCGGCAAACGAGCTTTCCGCGGCACCTGAACGTCGACGGCATTGAGCGTCTGCTCAAGCTGCGTTCACCGGAGCTCAGCGCGCGCGAGTGCGAGGTGTGCGCCCGCGCGGTGGCCGGCAAGACCATCGAAGGAACGTCGCTTGATCTCGACATCAAGCGAACGAGCGTCATTACCTATCGGCAAAGGGCCTACCAGAAGCTCGGTATTTCCCGGACCAACGAGCTTGTTGCCCTGTTGAGCAACCTCCATGCCGAGCGGTCGCTGGCTTCCTGAAGGATCGCTTCACTTTAGCGCCATGTTCGGGCCGGCAATTGGGGCCTCTAAAGCGCCTGCTTTCCCTAATGGTTGCGGATTGTTAACCATCAACTTTAATCAGGGACTCACCAAACCTCGCTACTCATGCGCCGTCGGGCGCACGGTTGGACAGGGCGTGGGTGGTGTTCGCAGAACGGCTTATCCGCAAGCGATTCGCGCGGCTGGCACTGGCCATCTTGCTCATCGGAACGGCGGGCTGGGCTTTTTTGCCCTACGTCACCCATCGGGTCGCCGCTTCCGCGTTCGTTAACTCTGAGCTGGTGCGGGTCAGCGCGCCATTCGCCGGCCGCCTCACCAATGCATTGCCCCGGCAAGGCGATTTCATAAGCAACACCAGATCGGTGAATCTGATCGAAGCTTTGTCGCCCGACCGGCGTCATCTGTTCGAACTTCAGCTGCAACTCGCGCTGGCGAACAAAACCGGCGAGCTCGCCCAACAACACCTCAACGAAATCGCGTCGCTTGATGCGGAGTTGGCCAAGCGGATCGACACTTACCGGCACGCCATTGTTAATCTGATCTCTCACGAGGGCATGGAGGCCGAAGCCGAACGGGCCGGATGCATCGAGGAATTAAAGCACCGCGACGACGTCGGTCTGCGCATGGACACATTGACCGAATCCGGATTGGCTTCGGAGATCCGTTCTGCCGAAGCGCATGCTATCGCCCGCGCCGCCTCGACCCGTTGTGCTGTCGCC
>DATNNI010000141.1:0-2726 GCA_035601915.1 Xanthobacteraceae bacterium | reverse complement strand
GCTTAAGTTAAAGGTGCTCTTGAGCCCTTCCTGCGTGCCGTTGATGACGCCGCTGTCGTAGCCAAACATGAAGCCGCCGATGGTGGCGACTCCGACGATGGCCGCGATCAGCGGCAAGTTGATGCTTGCGTCGCGTTGGTCGCTCAATCTGTTTTCTCCCACAAGGCGCGCAGCGCGCCCCGGCCTCAATTGCGTTCTTTTATTGGTGCTATCACCCAAAACGGGCATAGAATGATAGCGCTACCGTATTTTTCAAACAGAAATATTTCCCAGGGCTGGCGGATTCAACGGATGTATCTAGGCATCGACATAGGCACCTCGGCGGTCAAGGCAGCTGTGGTTGACGACACGGGCAGTGTAGTCGATCAGTCCAGCTCAGCGCTTAGCGTCTCGCGGCCTCACGCGCTGTGGTCGGAACAGAATCCCGCCGATTGGTGGTCCGCGGCAAACGACGCGGTAAGCGGTTTGCGCTTGCCGGCGCGTAAAGCCGTGCGCGCTATTGGGTTGACGGGCCAAATGCACGGCGCCACGCTGCTCAATAAACAACAACGGGTCCTGCGCCCCGCCATTTTGTGGAACGACGGACGCAGCGCCGAACAATGCGCCGAGCTCGAAGCCGCCGTGCCGGAGATGACGGCAATCACCGGCAACCGGGCAATGCCGGGCTTCACGGCGCCGAAACTGCTGTGGGTGCGGCGGCACGAACCAAAGATTTTCGCCGAGACGGCGCTGGTGCTGCTGCCGAAGGATTATGTCAGGCTGCGAATGACCGGCGAGACGGCCTCCGACATGTCGGATAGCGCGGGGACGCTGTGGCTGGATGTTGCACAGCGGCGCTGGTCGCCAGCCATGCTCGCGGGCACCGGTCTTGATGAATCGAATATGCCCACGCTATCTGAAGGCAACGAAATCACCGGTGAGCTGCGTGCGGAAATCGCGGAAGCCTGGGGCATGGCGCGCGTACCGGTCATCGCCGGCGGCGGCGACAATGCCGCGGGCGCGATCGGCGTCGGCGTGGTGCGCCCGGGCGAAGCCTTCTTGTCGCTCGGCACCTCGGGCGTGCTGTTTCTTGCGAATGATGGGTATCGGCCGAATCCGGCCGGCGGCGTGCACACCTTCTGCCACGCGGTGCCGAAGCACTGGCACCAGATGTCGGTGATCTTGAGCGCGGCGAGCAGCGTCGATTGGGCCGCGCGCCTGTGCGGCTTAGGGACGGCCAGCGCGCTGTTCGCCGCGGCGGAAGCGCGCAGCAAGCCGAGCAACGCGGAGATTTTCCTGCCTTATTTGTCGGGCGAGCGCACGCCGCACAATGATCCGAACGCGCAGGGCGTGCTGTTTGGCTTGACTCAGGAAACCTCCCCGGCGCACATCGCGCAAGCGGTGCTGGAAGGCGTCGCGTTCGCATTTCGCGACGGCATGGACGCACTGCTCGCCAGCGGCGCCAAAATCGACTCGATCTCGGTGATCGGCGGCGGCGCCCGTTCGCCGTACTGGGGCAAAATCTTAAGCTCGGTGCTGCGCCGGCCGTTGACCTATCGCGACAGCGGCGCAGTGGGCCCCGCCTATGGCGCCGCGCGGCTCGCGCGCATGGGCAAAGAAAATGCCAGCATCGAAGATGTCTGCACGCCGCCGCCCATTTTGCACGTGGCCGAGCCCGACGAGCGGCTGGCCGATCGGTACTCGGAATCATTGCGCCGTTATCGCGCGCTTTACCAAAACCTCAAAAGCCTATTTTCGGAGACACGCCCTTGAAGCGCTCATATTTCGGCGACATCGCCCCGATCAAATACGAAGGCCCGCAATCCCAAAACCCGCTGGCATACCGCTATTACGACAAGAATCGCGTCGTCGCGGGCAAAACTATGGAGCAACATCTGCGCATGGCCGTGTGCTACTGGCACAGCTTCAATTGGGAGGGGACCGATATTTTCGGCGCCGGTACGTTCAAGCGGCCCTGGCACGGCGGACCGTTGAATCAGGCCGCCGCCGATCACAAGCTCGACGAAGCATTCGAATTCCTCACGCGCTTAGGTCTGCCCTACTTCTGCTTCCACGACGTCGATGTCATGGCGCAGGCGCAAACCATTCGCGAACACGTCGCAAACTTTCTGCTCATGGTCGATAAGATCCAGGCCAAGATGGCGGTCACCGGGATCAAGTTGCTGTGGGGAACTGCAAACCTCTTCAGCCATCCCCGCTACATGGCGGGCGGCGCCACCAACCCCGACCCCGACGTGTTTCGCTTCGCCGCCACGCAGGTGCGCCACTGCCTCGAGGCGACGCTGCATCTAGGCGGCGAGAACTACGTGCTCTGGGGCGGACGCGAAGGCTACGACACACTGCTCAACACCAACCTGCGCCAGGAAAAGAACCAGCTCGGCCGGTTTATTTCCATGGTGGTGGAGCACAAGCACAAGATCGGCTTCGCCGGCCCGATCCTCATCGAGCCGAAGCCGAAGGAGCCGACCAAGCACCAATACGATTTTGATACCGCCACGGTCCTCTCCTTCCTGCGCGCCCACGGGCTTTACGATCATTTCAAGATCAACATCGAGGCGAATCACGCCACACTGGCCGGTCACAGTTTCCACCACGAGGTGGCGACCGCACTGTCGATCGGACTGCTCGGCTCGGTGGACGCCAACCGGGGAGATGCCCAGAACGGGTGGGACACCGACCAGTTCCCCAATTCGGTAGAGGAGTGCACGCTGGTGCTCTACGAGATC
>DATNNI010000140.1:0-2233 GCA_035601915.1 Xanthobacteraceae bacterium | reverse complement strand
CCAGCCGCCATGACCGGGTCGTGGCCGCGCCGAACCGACAAGTTACCTCGGTCTCATCAAAGTTGAGATAGCGCGCCACAAAGCAGCTTAAAAAGCGAAGCGGTCAAGTTTCGGCCCGCTTTGACGATCAGCTTTTCACCTTCCTGCTGGCGGCCTCGGGGAACACCCACATCGCGCCGACCATCAGCACCGCCACGATCACGACGAAGATCGAAAAATCGTGATGGATCGGCGAACCGCCCCAAAAGGCGAGCACCCCGGCGACAATCAGCACGATCACCGAGAGAACCGCTTTTACGTCATTGGGCACGACAGCGTCGCCAAATCTTTCAGTTGGCGCCAACCGGCACGCCGGCAGCCTCATCGGGCAGTCGCGGCTTGCCGCGCAGATTTTTCTTCAAAAAACGCGTCTCGTAACCGTTGAGTAGAGTGCCGACGACTCCGCGGTCGAGGTCCGAAGTGCCGAACAGCCAATCGGCGATGGGAAAGGTCAAGTTCATGTTGACCTCCATCATCAGCCGCGCGTTGTGGTGCGCGGTATGGTGCCGCCGGAGCGTGTTGACGAAGGGGCAATAGCGCACGAAAGCATTTTCATCGACGTGGCAACAAAAATGCATGAATTCGTAGATCAGATACATGCCCGTGGTCGTCGACATGAACAGCCAGCCGACGTTGGCTGAGAACAGAGTGCCGAGTATTGCGGCCAGCGGGATCGACATCAGGATGAAAACGACAAGCGCGTAGGGCGGGAACAAGGTCACGCGCCAGTCCTTGTGATCGCGAAACCGCATCTCCTCATCACTGAAGAATTGATGGTGGTTGAGCGTATGGCGCTCGTAGATCGCGCGTAGACCTTTGATGTTCACCGGCCGGTGCATCACATATTTATGCACCGCCCACTCGAACAAATTGGTGAACACGAAAGTAAACGGCACAGTGATCCACTCGAACCAGTGCACGTCGTGAATGTGCTCGACGTAGATGTAGAACGCGGCCGCCCCCATGGCGTAAATGATCAGTACGTGGATATAGCCGTCATACCAGCCGAGAATGCGGGAGCGATATTCCCGGCGAAATTCGATTTGCCGCTCGCTGATCATGTGTTTCTCCTCGCGCGAACGTCACCCGTTTTGGCCGCGCGTCCTGCACGCTGCATGGACGGCTTGGCTGCCATCGAAAAACTATACCACATCCTTGCCCTTCGGTCCCGCGATCAACTGATCCGCATCGCGGTAGCGCAGGTAATCGTTGACCTCATCGCTGGTCAGTTGCCAATCGTTGTCGAGGTTAGCGATCACGTCTTCCATGAACGGTTCGGACATGGCGACCGCACATTCTTTGTCGCCCAGGTAATCGAACAGGATGGCCAGCGCCAGTTGCCGCGGACTGGTCCCATTGTAGGTCCATTCGAAGCCGCGCTTGGTGAATTGCTTGATTTCGTAATGTTCCGGCAGGGGCTGGCCGTCGACCGTCACGACGAGCCCATCCATGGTGCGCCGTCCTTGATAGATTTTCATTGCCGGCACCAACAGATGCAACGACCGGGAGGAACCCCGGATCGCTCTTATTACGAGGGCTTGATTTTCGCACGTCAAGCGCCGCGGAATGCGAACTATGTTTCCGGACCGCCCTTTGATCGCCCTATTGCTTTTGGTTTTGCTGGTTTCGGCCGCGACCCTCCAGGGCTTGGCGGCAAGCGGCCACTTTCCGCTGCGGGACGACTGCGCGAAACCGGCCTTCCGGTCAGGCCGCGCGATACTGTTTAGCTCAATCGGTGTAGCGTTGCTGGCGCTGGTCGCGGGAACCATTGCGGCACTGCGGCTGACATCCTGGTCCGCGGCGATTATCGCTGGTGGATTGTCGCTTCTGTTTGCCCCGCTTGTGCTGCGTGCATTCCCTAACCGTTTCGTCGATGGCGCCGGAGCGCTGGTCAGCTTTGCTGCCGCCACAGTCGCGGCCGCCGTTATCCTGATTTGGCTCGCAGGTTAACCGGCCTTGTGCGCTGCCGCCCGTCCGGCCGCGCGTCCCGAAAAAATGCAGCCGCCGAGAAATGTTCCTTCGAGCGCCGCATAGCCATGAACGCCGCCGCCGCCGAAGCCCGCCACCTCGCCCGCGGCGTGCAGGCCCGGAACGGGCCGGCCGTTGGCGCCGATGACGCGGCTTTCAAGATCCGTCTGCAACCCACCCAGCGTTTTTCTGGTCAGAATGTGCAAGCGAACGGCAATCAGCGGTC
>DATNNI010000139.1:0-3162 GCA_035601915.1 Xanthobacteraceae bacterium | reverse complement strand
GGAAGGCGAGGGCATGGAGTCCGCTGGGGCTGGCATGCGGCATCGCCCTTGCGCT
Source organism: Xanthobacteraceae bacterium (assembly GCA_035601915.1). Taxonomy (GTDB): domain Bacteria; phylum Pseudomonadota; class Alphaproteobacteria; order Rhizobiales; family Xanthobacteraceae; genus BOG-931. The sequence goes on along the minus strand of DATNNI010000139.1, from coordinate 3,107 downwards.
CGTCGTCGGTCCATCGGTACAGTCCTTTGTCCCGGGACATGAGCCGCTGCGGCGGTGGTTCAGCACATCCATGCATAGATTTCGCTACGGCGGCAGGTTTGGCAGTTGGCTGGCGTTCATTGCATTGGCCTTTCAACTTGCTGTTTCCTTTGGGCACGTCCATGTCGACGGTGCTCAAATTGGTTCCACAGCGGCCGCTGCTGGCCGGCCGGCGCACACCGCGCAATCGCTGCCGGCGCAGCAACCCGGCGAGAAAGACGATTACTGCGCAATCTGTGCCAGCCTCTACCTGGCGGCCAATTCGTTCGTGCCATCGCCGCCGCCGCTGCCGGTACCGCTGCTGCTTTCAAGCGCGATTGCTCATATCGACTACGGCGCCGCTTCATTCGTCGCGCCGCGCCGGCCGGCGTTCCAATCACGCGCGCCGCCGCTCGCCTGATCTCCGGTCGCAGCTGATCTCCGGCATTGCCGGCCGTGGAGCGGCGATGCGCGAAGCGTGAGGCGGCTTCCCCATTGCCGATTGCTTCGCATCAGCGCGGTCGCCTGCGGATCGATCATTCGATTTTTATTCAGCGGCGGAACGCTATGGAATTCACGACAAAGATGCTTGGGTTCGCCTGCGCTGCGCTTACCGTTCTGTTGTGGGCGGTCACCTTTTGGACGGACCCGGCACCCGGCGCGATTATCACCGCGGCCGCGCTCACCATTGTCACTGTCATCGCCGGCGTCCTGACCGTGCTGAGCTGAAATAATGAGCGGAGTCAGCGAAATGCTCCTCGGTCCCGCTAACCGCGGCACCGTCATCCGCCGGATGATGCTCGCTCTGGTGATCGTCACGCTTGCGATCGCGCTAAGCGCCCACACCGCCGCCTTCGCCGAAGCCAATCCGTTTGCCGGCATGCGTCAGCCGGCACCTACCGGCATCACCGGTTGGATACTCGCCGAACAGTCGCGCTTCTATCGCGCGCTGTCGGGCCTCATCCGCGCCGCCAAGACTGACGGTTCGGCGCTGTGGGCGCTGATGGGTATCTCGTTCATTTATGGGATTTTTCACGCGGCCGGTCCTGGGCACGGCAAAGCGGTCATCTCGTCTTACCTCGTCGCCAACGAGGAAACCTGGCGCCGCGGTATTGTGTTGTCGTTTGCTTCCGCGCTGCTGCAAGCCGCCACCGCCGTTGTCATTGTCGGTGTTGCCGCCGCGCTGCTCGGCGCCACGGCCAAGATGATGGGCGATACGGTGCGCGCTATCGAGATCGCAAGCTATGCGCTGATCGTGCTGCTGGGAGCGCGACTGTTTTGGGTCAAGGGTAGGGGCTTCCTGCGCACCTGGCGCGCCATCGGCTCGGCCCGGCAGACGCATGCAGCGGAAGTCCACGGTCACGACTGCGACCATGCCCATCAGCATCATTCCAGCCACACGCACGGCCATGCGCATCAAAATGGCGCCAGCCACGCGCATGATCATCACCACCACCACGACGAAGAACACGAAGACGTGCTTCCTTGGGGCCATGCTCATGGACCCGAGCCGGAGGAATTGGCCGGTTCCGGGGGCTGGCATCGCGGATTGTCCGCTGTCGTCGCCGTCGGATTGCGCCCGTGTTCGGGCGCGATCATTGTTCTTGTCTTCGCCTTGGCGCAGGGCTTGTTCTTGGCCGGGGTCGCTTCAACATTCGTGATGGGACTTGGGACCGCGATTACCGTTGCCGCCATCGCGACGCTCGCGGTTGCCGCCCGCGAGGCGGCGAAAAAAGTTGCCGCCACCAAGCCCGGCTACGGTTCGCTTGCGTTGCGCGGTGTCGAGGTCGGCGCCGCGGTGCTCGTCATCGCCTTCGGCGTCGCGCTCCTTACCGGCTACACGGCCAGCGAGCGCATGGGAATGTTCTGACGGGCGGATCGCGGCTTTGCAGGCGTCAGAAGGCTTGTGCTGCGCGATGTTATAACGTTACATTATGCTTGCAATGGGATCACCGCGGTCTGACCAAAGGTTCGCCACTTGGCTCGCGCTGTTCGCGCTGGGCGTTCAGATGGTCGTGTCGTTCGGGCACGTTCATCTCGAAGGAATTGCCCGTACCGACCAGGCGCGAGTGGCTTCGGGTGCGGCCGCTCATACTTCGCAATCGCTACTCGGCCAGCCGCCGAGCTCCGGCGACGACGCTGATGCTTACTGCCCGATTTGTGCCAGCGTCTATTTGACGGCCAACTCTTTCGTGCCGGCAGTGCCGGTACTGCGGCCGCCGTCGGCTTCTAGCGCCGTCGAGAATATCGGCCGCGCTGCGCGAGTCTTCATTGCGCCGCGCCGATTGGCATTCCAGTCTCGCGCTCCGCCGCCCGCCTAAGATTTCGGTCGTAGCTGATCTTCGGCCGTCGCTGCGCCGCGACGCGGCGGGTTGCTAATGCGGCCTTCTCGCGTCTGCCTCGCACATATCAGCGCGACCTCCGTTCCGGCCGGTCTCTTGGATTCCCTTTAGGGCGGAGTGTCATGTCCATCGACGTCTGCGATCCGCGTTGCGGATTATTCACTTGCGCGTCGGCGCTGCTGGTGCTGGCAATTTTCAACGCGCCTTCGGCGGCGCAAGTGCAGCTTCCAGAAGTTGTCGTCAGCGCGCCGAAGGAAAAGCCGAAGCCGCGGCCGAAAGCAGCACGGGGCGCGTCGTCTTCAGCGCCAGCGGCCACGCCTGTCAGCGCGGTGCAAGCCAAATCCAACGCCTTCGATCAGGCGCGCAGCAATCTCTATACGACGACCGGCACGACGTCGGACGTAATCAGCCACGCGACGATCGAGGCGCTGCCGCAAGGCGCCAACGCGCCGGTCGAGAAAGTCTTGCTCCAGGCCCCTGGCGTTTCGCAGGATTCTGCGGCCAGCGGCCTCCTGCACGTGCGTAACGATCATGCCAACGTGCAATACCGCATTAACGGCGTGATGCTGCCGGATGGCGTCACCGGCTTCAGCAGTCTCTTTGATGCCAACTACATCGGCAGCATCGCTTTGATCACCGGCGCGCTGCCCGCAGAATTCGGCATGCGCACAGTTGGTTTGGTCGACCTCACGACACGCGCGGACATTTTCAACAATTCCGGCACCATCGGCGTTTACGGCGGCAGCC
>DATNNI010000138.1:0-4685 GCA_035601915.1 Xanthobacteraceae bacterium | reverse complement strand
GATCCGCGCTCCGCAGACGCCTATATAAACCGCGGCAACGCCGAGCGGGACCGGCTTGCGCTCGGCGACGCGATTGCCGATTACACCCGCGCGATCGACCTGTCGCCACGCGCCGCGCTCGCCTTCTACAATCGCGCCTGGGCGCGTTATCTCAGCGGGGACAACCGACTGGCGCTGGCCGATGTCGATCAAGCGATCAAGCTCAATCCCAATTCGGCGAGCGCATTCTCGACCCGCGGCTTGATCCGCGAGCGGCTTTCCGATTCGGCGGGCGCGATTGCGGATTTCCGCAAGGCGCTTGCGATCGATCCGTCGTTCCAGCAGCCGGCGGAGGGTCTGCGGCGGCTCCAGTCCGGCACCTCGCCCACCCGCTAGAGCATGATCCGAAAAGTGGACACCGGTTTTCGGAAAAGATGATGCTCCATCAACAAGGTAGAGCGGGATGACGATTCGAAGAGAAGTCATCGCGCTCTAGCGGTCCGATTCTAACATTCGCATCCCGTCTCGGCACGCGCATGTGCGAATGTTGGAATCGAAGGATCACCAGGCCTAGTGGAGCTTTCGGATTTGACATTCGCTTCGCGAGATAGGCGATTTGGCGCGTAGCGAATGTCAAATCAGCGCCATTAGATGTCGATATCGGTCACTGAGCCGCCGCCTCCCTACAGCCGCGTCCTTCCGCTCATTGTCGCGGTGGCCCTGTTCATGGAAAACATGGACTCGACCATTATCGCGACCTCGCTGCCGGCCATTGCACGGGCGATTGGCACCAACCCGCTGGCGCTGAAACTCGCCGTGACATCCTATTTGCTGGCGCTCGCCATTTTCATCCCGGCGAGCGGCTGGACCGCCGACCGGTTCGGCGCGCGCAATGTTTTCCGGCTCGCCATTTTTGTGTTCATGCTCGGCTCGATCGGCTGCGCTCTCTCAAGCTCGCTCGAGGAGTTCGTCATCGCCCGGATCTTTCAGGGCATGGGCGGCGCGATGATGACACCGGTGGGCCGGCTTATTCTGGTCCGTAGCATCGATAAGCGGTTACTCGTCAATGCAATGTCGCTCGTCACCATCCCGGCGCTGGTCGGACCGATCTGCGGACCGCCGCTTGGCGGCTTCATTACCACCTATGCGTCCTGGCACTGGATATTCCTCATCAACATACCGATTGGCCTTATCGGCCTCGTCATGGCGACGCGCTTTATGCCGAAGATCGCCACTGAACCGACTGCCCCGTTTGATTACATCGGCTTTGTCTTGTCGGGGCTTGGCGTCGGCGGATTGGCGTTTGGCCTCTCGGTGATGGGGCTTGAGTTCTTGCCTTCCGCCGTGGTCGTTGCCCTTCTGGCCGTCGGCGTCATCGCAACGGTGGCTTACGTCATCTACGCGCGCCGGGCGGCGGCGCCGATTCTCGATCTCCGCCTGCTCGAACTTCCGACGTTCCGCGCCAGCATCTATGGTGGCTTCCTATTTCGGCTCGGCATCGGAGCGCTGCCGTTTCTGTTGCCGTTGCTGTTGCAAATCGGCTTTCATCTTAATCCGTTTCAGTCCGGCCTTATCACCTTTACCGCGAGCCTCGGCGCCCTCTTTATGAAAGCCGTCGTCGCCGCCGTGCTCCGTGGCTTCGGCTATCGCCCGGTGCTGATCTACAACAGCCTGATCAGCGCCGGATTTCTCGCGGCTTGTGCGAGTTTTGTGCCCGGCATGCCGTTCGCGGCGATGGTGGCGATATTGCTGGCTGGCGGTTTTTTCCGTTCGCTGCAATTCACCGCCGTCAACACCATCGCCTATGCCGAGATCGAGCCGGCACTGACCAGCCGGGCGACCACGCTCGTTTCCGTCACCCAGCAATTGGCGATATCAACTGGCGTCGCCGTCGGCGCCCTGCTGGTCGAGCTGACGCTGCGGCTCAAGCATGGAGCGGCAATATCAGCCGAGGATTTTCCCGCGGCGTTTCTCGTCGTTGGCGCGATGACCGCGGCCTCCGCCTTCATCTTCGCGCGATTGCCACCCGATGCCGGCGCCGAGCTTGCCGGACGTGAGGCCCGCCTCGCCACTACTGCCGTAAAAGAACCGAGCTAAGTGCGTTCGCCGCGAAACGCGCGCGCGAGCAGATAAAGTTCGGCCGAGTCGGTCCGGCTTGCCGGCGGCTTGACGTGCTTGACGCTCGCAAAGTCGCGCTTGAGTGCGTCAAGGAACTTGGCCTCGCCACCACCTTGCAAAACCTTGCAGAGAAAATTGCCCCCCGGACCCAACACCTCGCGGGCAAAATCCGCCGCCGCTTCCGCAAGCGCCATGGTCCGCAAATGATCGGTCTGGCGATGGCCGGTGGCGTTCGCGGCCATATCGGAAAGAACCACGTCCGCCGTTTCGTCGGGCTTGAGCCGTAGCATCGCCTTGATCCGGTCCGGCGCCGCGGCATCAAGAAAATCCATGGTGACGAAGTCGACGCCCGCAATCGGCTTCATCTCCAGAATATCTAGCGCGATGACACGGCCCTGGGTGCCGACGCGCACCGCGGCCACGGCGCTCCAGCCGCCCGGCGCGGCACCGAGATCAATGACGCGCGCGCCGCGCTTGAGGAGGCGGTATTTGTCATCGATTTCGGCGAGCTTAAAAGCCGCGCGGGAGCGAAAACCCTCGCGCTTGGCGCGCGCTACATATGGATCGCCGAGTTGGCGCTCCAGCCATGCCCGTGAAGATGGCGTGCGGCGCTTGTCGCGTTTCAGCCGCGCCTTCATTCGTCAGGCTTCGCCCCAGACGCCGTTGGCGCGCATCATTTCGACCAGCATGCCTTCGCGCAGGCCGCGGTCGGCAACGCGCAGCCGCCCGCACGGGAAGAACTGCCGGATGGCGTCGAGAATGGCGCAGCCCGCGAGCACCAGGTCGGCGCGCTCGGCGCCGATGCAAGGATTGGCGGCGCGCTCGTCGAAATTCATGGCGATGAGCTGGGCGACCACGCGGGACACCTCCTCGTGCGACAGCCAGCAGCCATCGACGCGGCGGCGGTCGTAGCGCTTGAGCTTTAAGAACACCCCGGCAATCGTCGTCACCGTGCCGGACGTGCCGAGCATATGGTAACCGGCCAGGTCGCCGCGGTGGGCGTCGGCAAACGACCGCACAAATCCCGACACTTCCTCCACCATCGCATCGTAAATTTCTTGCGATACCACCGTTCCGCCGTAACGCTCGGCAAGAGTAACGACACCGACCGGCAGCGAAACCCATCCGGCGATTTCGGGCAGCGGTGGACCGCGCCGCACTCCGTTCGGCGGGCCGAGCCGCACCAGCTCGGACGACCCGCCGCCGATATCAAAGAGAATGACGCCAGTAGCCGCCGGGTCGAACAGCTCCGTGCAGCCGGCCGCCGCCAGTCTCGCTTCGGTCGCCGAATCCACGATCTCCAGTTCGAGCCCGGCTTGCTCGGCGACGCGCTGGCGAAATGCTTCGCCGTTTTCGGCGGCGCGGCAGGCCTCCGTCGCTATCAGCCGGGCGCGGGCCGAAGTCACACCGCGCGCCCGCATTTTGTCGCGGCACACCAACAGCGCCTCAACCGCACGCTTGATCGCCGCTTCGCTGATACGGCGCGAGGCGGCGACGCCCTCGCCGAGCCGGATAATGCGCGAGAACGCGTCGACGACGCGAAAACCATCGGCCGTCGGGCGCGCAATCAACAGCCGGCAGTTGTTGGTGCCGAGATCGAGCGCGGCATAGGTGGGCTCGGAACACTCATCTGCGACGCCGGGCGCCTCGTTCCATCGGCGGCTGTCCCGGCGCACGCCATAAGGCGTGCGGCGGGGCCAGCGCCCGCGGCGTTGACGCGCGTCTTGGCCGAGGCCGCCAGCCGGCGGGGCCTCTTCTTTCATACGCTACCTGCCTGCCGCCCCGGATGTTTTGCTCGACGGTTGCGGGCCATTTTCACAAATCTCTTTAGTCGGCGGGAAATGTATCAGCCGGCCGCTCCACGGCCAATACTGTGCCTTTACGGTCTATGAGGCATGTTTGCCGCCAGCTTGTCGCGCTGCGGCAAGTCCACTATGTGACCCCAGATGACGGGATACGGGCCTTTCCCACTATGAATCTGCACCAGCGCGCCAACGAGCAAGCTGATCTGGCGGCCGCCGAAAAGCTCTCGATCGAGAAATTCGCGATCGGACAATCGGTGCCTCGGGTCGAAGATCCCATGCTGTTGCGCGGCGAAGGGCGCTATACGGATGACGTTTCGCTGCCCGGGCAAGCCCATGCGGTGATGGTGCGCAGCCGCCATGCGCATGGCCGCATCCGCAACATCGATGCGGATGCCGCACGGAAAATGCCGGGCGTGCTCGCGATTTATACCGCACAGGACCTTGAGGCCTACGGCGCCCTCAAATGCGTCGTACCGCTCAAGAACCGCGACGGCTCGCCCATGAAGAAGCCGTGGCGCGGTGCGCTCGCCAAAGACAAAGTCCGCTATGTCGGCGATCCGGTTGCTTGCGTGATCGCTGAGACCGTCAATGCAGCCAAGGATGCGGCGGAAGCGGTCGAGATGGATATCGATTCGCTGCCGGCGGTCACGGCCGCCACACACGCCGTCCGCGGCGGCGCGCCGATTCTTTATGAAGACGTCCCCGGGAACGTTCCGCTCGACTTTCATTACGGCGACTCGGCCGCGGTCGAAGCCGCTTTCGCCAAGGCCGCGCACGTCACCC
>DATNNI010000137.1:0-7183 GCA_035601915.1 Xanthobacteraceae bacterium | reverse complement strand
GGTCATGAACCTATTGGCCGCCGTTGCCGCGCCGATTCTGGCCATGCTCGGCACCGCGCGGTTGTCCGCCCGGCGCGGTTGCCGGCGCGCCGGAAGCTTCGGGAATTGTGACGCGCGCGCCGTCGCGCAACCGGTCGGTGCCGTCGACCACGACCCGCTCGCCGGCCGACAGACCTGAAACCACCTCCGCCGTCGGCCCGTCGGCCGGTCCGATCTTGATCGGCCGCACTGAGACGGTGTTGTCGGCGTTGACGAGGTAAACGTAACTGCCGGGTGCGCCGCGTTGGATCGCCGCTACCGGAACGGTGGTCACGTCGTGCAATGTGTTGACCAAAAGCTGGGCGTTGACGAATTGGTTCGGAAACAGCGCATTGTCCGTGTTGTCGAACTGTGCGCGCACTTTGACCGTGCCGGTAGTGGTGTCGATCTGGCTGTCGAGCGCAATGACGCGGCCGGTCGCCAAATGTTTGACGTTGGCGCGGTCGTAAACCGCCACTTCGAGCGTGGTGCCCGCGGTCAATTGCGGCATGACATCGGGCAGGTTGTCTTCGGGAATCGGAAAGATCACCGTAATCGGCTGCATCTGAGTCACCGTGGTGATCACCGTGCTCGAGGCGGCCTGTATGTAATTTCCTGGATCAATGAGGCGAATGCCGACGCGGCCGGTCACCGGCGAGACGATGTGGCAGTACTGGACATTGAGCTTTTGCTGATCGATCTGCGCTTGATCGAGTTTCACCGTGCCCTGATTCTGCTGCACGATGTAGACTTGGTCTTCGTATTGCTGGCGCGCGATCGAATTCTGCTCGGCGAGTTTTTGGTAGCGGGCAAGATCGACTTGCGCCTGCGCGAGCACGCCTTGATCGCGGGCGAGCTGGCCTTCGTATTGGGCTTGCAGCAGCCGGTAGGGCCGGTCGTCTATTTGCGCCAGCGTGTCTCCCTTGTTGATGATCTGCCCCTCAGTGAACGGCACCGATATCACCTGACCGTCGATCTGCGTCACCACGGTAATGGTCGCAATCGGCGTCACCGTTCCGAGCGCGTTCAAAACCACACGAATATCACCGCGGCCTACGGTGGCGACGCCGACCGATTGGGTGCCGCCGGCCTGCTGAAAGCGCCCAGCTGAGGGCGGCGATACGGCGGGAAACGCCCAGTGAAAAATCAGATAACCGACAACGAGAAGACCAATGACGACGACCAAGCCGAGAACAATGCGAGTTCTTCCGCCGCGCGGCTTTGTGATAATCGGCGCCGGTACCGTGCGCGGGTCCGGCGGTGCTTCATCGATCGTTCGGCGCGTTCGCTCGTCCATCTGCGCGTTCGTTTATCGGGGCGGCCGTATATAACGGGAGCCACGACGCCTTAGCTAATGAATATTCGCTAATAAAAGGAGGGTCTGCCGGCGGAGTTCCGCGAGCGGGCAGCTTAATGTGGGGGAAAGCCGCCGACGGTCGGGGTAAAATTAAAAAGCGAATCAATGGCTTGCGGGGTCAGGCGGCAGTCCGGGCCGAGGACCGGTTTCGTTGGGCGGAAGTTGCGGCAGCAGCGAGAAGCCCTGCTCGAGTTCCTTGCGCGACGGCAGCAAATTCGTCTCCCAACCACCGCCGAGATTTTGGATGAGCGCGACACTGGCCAGAAATAGGTTCTGACGGTAGGTCAGTTCCGTTTCCTCATCGGCCAAAAGCGTGATTTCGGCGGTCACTACCGTGGTGAAGGCGACGGTGCCGGCTTGAAACTGGTTTAGATAAACGTCGACTGCCTGCTGCGCGTCTTTGACTGCCTGATGCTGAACCGCGAGGGCTTGAGTCAATTGCCGGATGACGGCGAGTTCGTCCTCGACCCCCTGGAACGCGGTGAGCACGGTCTGCCGATACGTGGCGACGCTCTGCCAATAGACCGCGCGCGCGGAATCGACCTGCGCCGAGGTCAGTCCGCCGTTGAACAATATCTGCGTGCCGGCGGCGCCCAAGGACCACACTTCGTTGGCGACGTTGAACGGCAGAGGATGAGTCCCAATCCATCCGAAGGTACCCGACAAGCTGATCACCGGAAAATAACCGGCTACCGCCACGCCAATCAGAGCGTTTTGCTCCTGCATGGCGCGCTCGGCCGCCGCGATAGCGGGATTACGTTCCAGCAATTCTGACGGCAATGTCACCGGAATTTTCGGAATGGCGCCTGAGAGAAGGCGACGCCCGACGCTCAGCTCGGCGGGCGGTCGGCCAATCAAGATGGCGATGGCGTGCTCGTATTGCGCCCGCGTCGCGATCGCACTTTTGGTCTGCGCTTCGGTAATTTCGACTTGGGCGCGTGCGGTGGCGACGTCTCCGAGCGTGACCGAGTATCCGGCGTTGAATTGGTTTTGCACGATATCAAGCGTTTTGCGATATTGTACCGTGGTGCGTTGCAGAAGATCGATCAGAGAATCCGTCGCCCGCATATTGAAGTAGGCCGTGGCCAGCATCGCCTGGGCCGAGAGCTTGGCGTTGTCGAGGTCGGCCTTGGTGGCCTGCGCCGCCGAAGCATTGCTTTCGATCTGGCGTCGCACCTGACCCCACACATCGATGTCCCAGGTGGCGCTAAGATTCGGATTGAAAGTGGTCGAGTAGATCGCGCCGACCGAGCCTACGCCGGAGAGGCCGGCCTGGTTGCCGACGGCCGCTGGGCCGGTATAGGTGCGGCTGAAGGTGTATGCGCCGGTGAATGTCGGGTACAGCTGCGCCTGCGCTTCACGGATCACGGCACGCGCTTGTTCGTAAGCGGCGGCTTCCGCGAGCACCGTTTGATTTGAAATCTCGACCTGCTTGATGAGGAAATGAAGCTTCTCGTCGCGGTAGAAGGCCCACCAGTCGCCGCGCGGAAGGCTGTCGCTTGGCGTTGCGACTTTCCAGCCTTTCAGCTCTTTGAAGTGCGTTGGGGTGGGCGCCGCGTCGGGATGGTAATTGGGGCCGACGGTGCACGCTCCGACCGATAATGCCAGAACCAGCACGGCACTCCGGCCACGCGCGCCGGAGAAAAGCTTCTCCGCACGCAGCCAAGGACTGCCATCGCAACAAGCATGCGCTAACGCAACCACTGCCGCCAACCTGCTACTCAATTTTTGGAACAGGACTAAACGCGCCGGTTCCACTTGCCACACCCGCCGGTCGGACTTTTGTGCCGGCTGGGTAACACGCGCGTTTACTGTAGCGACCCCCCGCCCCGAGCGGTCGCGTCAATGGTAAAACATGCCCTACGCCATGGGGGATATCAACACGGCGGCGCCTTTGCGGACTTTGGCAACAGCCTTTTCACGGAACGCTGTGGCGTTCAGGCGACAGTGTGGTGCCACCTGGCTCCGTTCGGCTCGGTGGACAACCGCCCGCTAGAAATTGATGCGTTAGCAATCCGCGCAGCGTAAGGCGGCCAAACGCTCGGTATCGCGTTTCGTCGCGGTTGCACCGGCGAAGACCGAGAAAGGCAAAGCCGCTGGCTTGGCGACGACCCTCAGGCCGACAACCCGGCACCGGAAAGTCGGCGGCCGCAACCGACGATAGCGCGCAAGCCCGAACGGGCTCGCCCTGCTTCTAGGATCTTACCGCCAGCGCTCCGAGAAATTGCCGTCGGTCGTTTGCGCGGAACGCCGGCGCTGGGCTCGCGTCGGAGCCTGATCCGCAGGCTGACCAAACAGCCGCGAGAAGAAATCGCCACCACTGCCGGGATAGCCGCGTCCACCGAAAAAGCCTAACTGTTCGGGCATCGCCAACAGCTCGCGCTTGACCGCGTTTTCTCTTCGCTCGATCGGCGTATCGGCTACTTTGCGTTCATCGCTTTTCAGAATTGAAAGCAGAACTTTATCGCGGCCATAAACGTCATCGCGAAATTGCAGCTTGCCGTTCTCGTCCACGAAAGCGGTTTGGTATGTCAAGTGAACGGGAATGAAATTCGGGAAGCTGAGGTCCGTTTCGTTGGTGCCGAACATCCGGCGGATACGGTCCTCGGTATAGCCCTCGCGCGGCCGCACAATCGAAAGCAGCACCTCGGCATATTTTACCGGATCCTGCACCCGCATGCAGCCGTGGCTGAATGCCCGCTTGTCGAGAGCGAACAGGTGCTTCTCGGGCGTGTCGTGCTGATACACCAGGAATTTGTTGGGGAAATTAAAGCGCAGCCGGCCGAGCGCATTTCTTTCGCCGGGCGGCTGCGAAATGTGGACGGTGCCGTCGGGATTGGTGCTGACCGACAAGCCCATCCGCGTCAGCACCGTTGGGTCCTGCTGCAAAGCCGGCATGTATTCTCTGGCGACAATCGAGGGCGGCACATTCCAGGTCGGGTTGACCGTAATGTATTTCATCTCCGCGCTCATGATGGGCGTCGGCATATTCGGCTTGCCGTCGACAATCTTCGTCTTCCACAGCTCCTTGCCGTCCTGCACGACCCGCAATGTGAAGTCCGGCAGGTTGACCATGACATAGGTGCGGCCGAGCTCGTGCGGGATCCAGCGCCAGCGTTCCAGATTGGCGACGATGGTGTCGATCGGCCGATCGGGTTGGCGGCCGTTGAGCGCTTCTATGGTCGCCGGCGTCAGCAAGCCGGTCGGTTTTAGCTCGTGGTCCTGCTGAAACCGCTTCACGGCTTCGGCGAGCGTCTTGTCGTAAGTGCCGTCGTCGCCGGGGACGTTCAGCCGTTGGCGCAGCTGGGCGACGCGTTCATCCTGCGCGCCGATTTTGAGCGCCGGCCCATTGGCTATCGGTGTCTGTCCGGCTTCTTCCTTGCCGGCGCGCAGTTCAGCGAGTTTGGCTTTCAGCGCGAGGTAACCCGGGCTTTGCGGTTCATAGCTCGCCAGCGCTCCGCCTACGTCAGATGCGCTGGCGATTTTGGCGAGAACGTCGCCCGGGGCAGGGATTTTCGGCTCATAAGAGATGTCGCCGCTGACGCGCGACCAGTGCACACGGCCTACCTCGGCGTGATGCGCGTAGGCGATGACCGAAAGCGAAAGCCGGAGCTCAGCTTCCGCGAGCGCGGCCGGGTCGCTCAACAAGGCGAAATTCGGGGCCGGATAATCGCTGGGCTCGAGGCCGTCGGCGTCGACGTGGCCGAGATAGGCGATCGCCGCTAGCGCGCGAGCGTTCGACATGCCGTCGGTGAGCCATAGCGGCGCGTAATCGCGGCTCGCGTAATAGGCCTCAATCGCCGCTCTTTCCTTCTTGCCGCCGAGCATTCGATCGAATTTTCCACCGGCGAGGTCCCGCAATTTTTCCGTGATTGCGGAATTGCCGTCGGCAACCGTAGTGGCGGCGGCACCAGCCGCAGGCTCATTGGGTGAGGTGCTGGCCGCAGGCGTCGGCACTTCGTCTCCGCCGCTCGCGGCGGCCGGCTTCGGGGTAGCTGGAGGATTCTCTGCGGTAGTAGGAACTTTAGGCTCCGCCGGTTGCTCCGCCGCGGTTGCGGGCTGATCGACCGGTTCCGCCGCATTTGCCGGCGAGCGCTCGCCCGGCATTGATTCTGCCGCCGCTCCGGGCGCGGCATCTATCGCGGGGTCGGTCGCGGTGCCCGGTTGATCGGAGACCGACGATGTCGTCTCGGTCGCGGCGGGGGTGTCCTGGTCGGTGGAGGATCCGGCAAAGGCCGAACCTCCGGCGCATAAAAGCAGCGCAATCGCACTTGACGCTAAGAACCGATTGAGGCGGACTCCCGTCATTGCCTTCTTCTCCTTATCGACCCCAACCGAACGTCAGATTTGCCCCGATCCAGCGTTAAACGTTAAAACCACAACGCCGATCAGGGTCATAGTCCCCGATCACGGTATTTTACCGCGGTCAATTTTCTTTGGAACTCACTTTACGTGAAACCGGGTGCGTTTGTCGTTGAGGAATAAGCTTAACTGGCCCCGATTCCCACGATTTTCGGTGGCTGTCGCTCCCCTGCAACGTTCTCGCCCTTGGGTTCCGGTTCCCGGCATTCGCTGCCGGTCAGGCCAAGAACCTCCAATTTGCGGTAGAGGGTCGAGCGGCCGATTTGCAGCCGCCTGGCGACCTCCGACATCTGGCCGCGATAATGCGCGACCGCGTAACGGATAATGTCGGCCTCGAGTTCGTCCAGGGGCCTGATCGAGCCCGCGGCATCGAGCAAGGGCAGGGCGTCCGCTGCGGCGAGCGCGATGTCCGCGGACGGAGCGGGTTCTGGACCTGTGTTCAAGTCGGCGGACAGTAGCGGCTCTCCGAAACCGATGTCCTCGGTCATTTCCGGATCGAGTTGCGGGATGGCCGAAGGCGCATCCAATTGCGCGATAATTTGCGGGAACTCGGCAACGCCGATGCTGTCGCCCTCGGCCAGAACGACGGCGCGAAATACCGCGTTCTCGAGCTGGCGGATATTCCCCGGCCACGGAAAGGCGGTCAGCAACCTAAGCGCGTCCGGGGTGATGTGACGGATCCGCTTGCCCTCTTCCGCCGCAAACAGCGCCAAGAAGTGGCGGGCCAATGCCGGAATGTCGTTCGGACGCTCGCGCAGCGGCGGCACCGTGATCGGAAATACGTGGAGGCGATAAAACAAGTCTTCGCGGAAACGGCCTTGCTTAACGTCGGCGATGAGATCGCGATTGGTAGCGGAAACGAGCCGAACGTCGACTTTCACCGGTTTGCGCGCGCCGACCGGTTCGACTTCACCTTCCTGGATTGACCGCAACAGTTTGACCTGCGCCGCGGGCGGCAGCTCGCCGATTTCGTCGAGAAACAACGTACCGCCGGATGCCTCGACGAACTTGCCGACGTGACGTTCGGTGGCGCCGGTGAACGATCCTTTTTCGTGGCCGAACAGGATCGACTCGATCAGGTTCTCCGGCATGGCGCCACAATTGACGGCGACGAACGGCTTCATGCGGCGCTCACCGGAACCGTGGATCGCCCGCGCGACCAACTCCTTGCCGACGCCGGATTCACCGGCGACGAGGACCGGAATATTGGAACCCGCCGCCTTTTCCGCCATGCGCAGGACGGATTGCATGACCGCGTTTTTGGTAATGATGTCGCCGATGCCGAGCGTCCCCGAGCGGCTGTGTTTGATGCGATTGAGCTCACCTTCAAGCGCTCGCAAATTGAGCGCATTGCGCAGGCTTACCTGCAAGCGCTCCGCACCGACCGGCTTGACTACAAAATCGACGGCGCCGGCCCGCATCGCGGAGACGACATTGTCTATTCCG
>DATNNI010000136.1:0-9326 GCA_035601915.1 Xanthobacteraceae bacterium | reverse complement strand
TCGTGGGTGACGATGATGAAAGTCAGCCCGAGCTCCTTCTGCAGCGCGACCAATTCGGCTTGCGTCTCGCGGCGAAGCTTCTTGTCGAGCGCGGCCATCGGTTCGTCGAGCAAAAGCACGCGCGGGCGTTTGACCAGCGAGCGCGCCAATGCAACGCGCTGGCGCTGTCCGCCGGAAAGCTCGTGTGGCCGGCGCTTGGCCAAGCCGTCGAGTTTGACCAGCGCCAAAATGTGAGCGACACGGTAGGCGATTTCGCGCCGCGCCAAGCCCTCCTGTTTCAATCCGAAGGCGACGTTGGCCTGGACATTAAGGTGCGGAAACAGCGCATAGCTCTGAAACATCATGTTCACCGGCCGCCGATAGGCCGGGATTACCGCAAGATCGATTTCGTCAAGCACGATGCGGCCGGCATTGGGCCGCTCGAAGCCCGCGATCAAACGCAGCAACGTCGTCTTGCCGCAGCCGGAAGGGCCGAGCAGCGCGAAAAACTCGCCCTCATAAATGTCGAGCGAAAGCTGATCGACAACGGCGGAACGGCCGAATCGCTTGGTCAGCGATTCGATGCGCAGCAGCGGACGCGAGCTTGGTTCGGTCACCGGCGCAAAAACCTGCTTCGTTTCGGCGCTGCGCATCTCCGCGTCCGGCCGACGGCGGGAAAGCTTAGGAGCGAGCGTTGTAACGCGAGTCGCTCCTATCACCTAGTGGAGCCGATTTTGACATTCGCTAGCCACCTAGTGGAGCATTGCGTTTGCCGCCGTTGTGCGCGACGCTCTGTGCGGCAGCACGAACCTTTTGCACGGAGCGTTTGCGCGAAGGAGCCGCGTCATGGATTTTCGCGATCGGCATGTGGTCGTCACCGGCGGTACCGGCGCGCTGGGCGGCGCCGTGGTCACCGCGCTTCTCGAAGCCGGCGCTTTTTGTCACGTGCCTTGCCGTGACGAGGCCGAAGCGAAGCGATCTCCGCTACGCGATAATAAGAAAGTCACGCTGACCGTAACCGGCAACCTCGCCGAGGAGCCGGCGGTTTCGCGCCTCTATGGCGCGATCCCGCAGCTTTGGGCCTCGATCCACCTCGCCGGCGGGTTTGCCGCCGGGCCGTTGCGCGACGCCAATGTCGAGACACTGCACCAGCAAATTCACACAAACCTCCTGAGCTGCCTGTTGTGCTGCCGCGCCGCGGTGCAAGCCTTCGGCGGAAACGGCGGGCGGATTGTCAACGTCGCCGCCCGCCCGGCGCTGGAATGGCGAACCGGCGCCGGCATGGTCACCTACGCGGCAAGCAAGGCGGCGGTCGCCGCGCTGACGGCGGCTCTGGCCGAAGAGGTCGTCAAGGACGGCATTCTGGTCAATGCCGTCGCACCTTCGACAATGGACACGCCGACCAATCGCAGCGCCATGCCGAAGGCCGATTTTAGCTTGTGGCCCAAAGTCGAGGAGGTCGCGGCAACCGTCCTGTTTCTCGCTTCACCCGACAACCGCGTCACCCGCGGCGGCATCGTGCCGGTTTACGGACGGTCATAGCAAAGCGCGACTCAATCATCCTTGGCCCGCCTCACGGGCTTATCTTGTCCCCGAGTTCGACGATGCTAGGATGCGCAACATTTTCGACACGAAAATTGGGAGCGAACATGCCGGCGCAGACGCGCGACTGGACGTTCTGGGAGGCCGATGCCGCCGGCCTTACACTTGCGGACCAGCAAAGGTTTCGGTTGCAGGCCAGCTCCGACGTTTACCGCGCCATGCAGACCCGGCTGGATGGCTATCGGCAATCCGCCGCGGCGATTTTTCTTGGCGTCGTCGCCGGCTTGTTGACTCTCGACGCTTCGCTGGCGTCAGCATTCGGAAAGATCATCACTGGTGCGGAAACGACGAATGCGTTGGTGCACTTTCGGGTCGGCTGCGTTCTCGTTGCGGCCGCCCTTGGCATTCTCTTGGCGGGTATTTTCGTTCAACACTTAGTTTGGAGGATCGGTTACTATTTCGCCGAGATGTCGGGCGTGGTGTATCAGTTTGATCTTGCCCACAAGCTCTTTGAGCGAGACGCGTTGATTTCATCTCGAACAGTCTATCCGGAGAAATTCAGGGCAACCGAAGAGTTGGTAATCGGCGGCGAAACATGGCTGGTCTGGTTTGATCCTTCGATAAAAATGTTTCTCACGGTGGTTCGGACGGTCTTCAGCCTGAACACCGTCATTTTTCTTGCGATCGGGTTTTATATGTTGCGACACGCAATCGCGGCGTGGATCTGCGAATGAAACTGCCATTGAGCGCCGGCGTGACGCCGGCGCATGGTCAAATAACGACCGCCGAGCAAGCCGCGTCGCAGGCTACGGATCTGGCCGAGAAAGCCGCCCGCTCGGGAACTTTCGGTGTCGGAGGTATCCTGATTGACGGCCGTGGAACGATTTATGCAGAGGCCGTCAACGCGGTCGTGCGCGACGGCATCGTTTGCGATCCGACCGCGCACGCCGAACGGCAACTTATCGATTGGTATTTCGCGCAGCGCGATCCCGCCCTGCCGTCACCAAGCGATCTGATCATAGTCACCTCCCTGGACCCATGTGCGATGTGCGCCGGCGCAATTCTGAAATCAGGCTTTACAGCTATTGCGGTTGCGAATGACCCAGTCTCCGGCGTTCACGAGAGCGGCGAACCGCATCGCATACCAAAACCGCTATGGCGCGAGGCAGAAGCGCGGCTGAAGTTATTTTCCGGGCGAAAAGACCTACATCGGACCGGCGGTCGCCTAACTGCGGTCGACAACGGTCCGGTTTCGGCCGACGTTATCGTTCGCTGTGAAAGGGCGTTTAAGCAATCACTCGCGAATGTCCGGTCGGCGATCGGTGGCGCCGCCGAGCACCCCGCGTCACCGCATTGGCGCGTGCTCTCGAATCTGCCGCCGGGTGTTTCGGTCCCGCCACCTGGGTTCGCCTCGGTGAGGAATATCAATCGAGAGCGGCTGTTTGACTTGCTGGACGAAAATCGTAGCTGCCTGATCGATAACCACGGCCGGCCCATATTGCTGGCCGAGAGCGCGGAGACCTCGTCGCCCGCGCGAAGCAGCGTGCTCGAACTCATTCGCGCCTATGTCGCGGTGCGTCGCCATGAGCAAGAGACGCGGGGTGCCGTTCTACCACACCCGCGGTCCTGCTCGGTGTTGCAGCGGCGGCCGCCGCTCTCGCCGGCGCAGTGCTTACTAGACCTCGGGGCCCTTGGCTCCTTCCTGGAAGCGGAGCGGTATCCTAGCCCCTTCCCATTGCTGGCCTATCTTGAAGACGACGACCACAGTTCCGCGGAGGAATACGCCGCGTCGCTGCCACCATTGTATACGGACGTTGTCCGGGTCTCCACAGGCCCGCTATGGAGCACGAAGGAAAGCAAGTCTTAAAATTTATAAGCGGCCGCGCCGATCTTGTTTACGGACTCGCCTGACTGCCTCATCCGACGCGCCGTCGCGCCGGTTACGGGATCGTCACAGCGCGCCTTCTTCCTCGGGTCGGCCATTTCGCGAATCTGCAACGGTTCCGCGGGCCAAAGCGGACTCGTGCTAACATTGACGCCGCTACTGCCGGCCTCGTCGTATCGTCACGTCCACACTGCGCTTTTCCGAACAGCGGCTCAATGAGTTCAAGACACCGCGCCGCCGTGCTGCACCAAGCCGGAACCCCGCTGGTCATCGAGCACGTATCGGTCAGCGATCCTTCGCCGCGCGACGTGGCGGTCAGGGTGCGTGCCGCCGGCCTTTGCCATACCGATCTCGAGGTCATCGGCGGTGCGCTGCGTTATCCGCTGCCGATGATCCTGGGTCACGAGGCGGCCGGCGTGGTCGAACAGGTCGGGGCGAAGGTCGATACGCCCAAAGTCGGCGACCACGTGATCCTGTCGTGGAATCCACATTGCGGCCATTGCTTTCAGTGCGGTCGCGGGCAGCCGATTCTTTGCGACACCTACTTAAATGAGGGACCAAGAGGACTGCATTTCGACGGACATTCCAAAGCCCGGCTCGAAAACGGCGCCGCGTTGACGCATCTCATGTTTCTCGGCGCCTTCGCCGAAGTCTGCGTGGTGCCGGCGCAACAAGCGGTCGTCGTTTCCAAAGACATTCCGTTCGATCGTGCCTGTTTGATTGGCTGCGGGGTCATGACCGGCGTCGGGGCTGCACTGAATGTCGCCGATATCGCTGATGGCGACACCATCATGGTGTTGGGTTGCGGCGCCGTGGGGCTCGCGGCGGTGCAAGGCGCGGTGATGGCCGGCGCGGGCGCCGTTATTGCGGTGGATCTGGACGATCGGAAGCTTGCGCTGGCGAGCAAGCTCGGCGCGCAGCACGCCGTGAATGCCACGCGCGAAGATCCGATCGAACTTGCCCGCTCTCTGACCAACGGCCGCGGCGCCGACGTGGTGCTGGAAGCCGCCGGCAGTCCCATCACGTTCCGCCAGAGCGCCGAGGCGGTTCGCGCCGGCGGGCAAGTGATCTGGCTCGGCAAGATCGACGTCGCCAATGACGTCAGCTTTCGCTGGGGATCGCTCATGGGCGAGAAGCGCTTCCGGCGATCGAGCTATGGCGGCGCGCGGCCGCTGCGCGATTTTCCCATGCTGGTGGCCGCCTATCTCGACGGCCATTTGAAGCTCGACGAGTTGATCACCGCGCGCATCGGTCTTGAGGACATCAACCGCGGCTTTGAAGATTTGCGCGCCGGGCGCGCGATCCGCACCGTCGTTCAATTCTAGGCGCGAGTTCCGGCGCGGTTCTTAGCGCGCCTCGCCCGCGCGGCTAATCAAACGTTGGCGTACGCGCCTTTCGGAGAACCCGCTTAAACGCTAGCCGGTGAAAATTGTTCCGATAATGGGGTTTCTTGCAGGCGTTCCGCGGACAAGGCCTCGAAATGAAAAGGAAGCCTTAAGAAGTCGCGTAACACACTGCACCCGTGATGGGCCAGATGGCGGCATATGATGGAACCCTCTAACTTCGTCGACTACTACGAAACGCTGGAAATCAGTCCGAACGCCAACTCGGAAACGATAGAGCGGATGTTTCGCTACTTTGCGCAGCGTTACCATCCTGACAATCAGGACACCGGCGATCGTCCGCGTTTCGACGTTATCATGGAGGCCCATGATGTACTCAGCGATCCGGGCAAACGCGCGCAGTACGATGTTAAACACAAAAACCATTTGAGCGTTCGCTGGAAATTGCTCAGGGAGGCCAGCGACAATAAAGGCATCGAACAGGATGGCGACATTCAGAACAAGCTGCTGTCGATCTTTTATGTTAGACGCCGACAAAACCTCGACAATCCGGGCATCGGCGAGTTGGCACTTGAACGCATGCTAGACTGTCCCGTTGAGCATTTGCGGTTTCATCTCTGGTATATGAAGGAAAAGGGCTGGATTAGAAAAACCGAGAGCGGCATGTTCGCCATCACGGTCGAGGGCGTCGATCGCGCCAATTCCGAGCCGCATCGTGAGACCGCCACAAATAGATTATTGACGGATCGAACTGTGTTGCACAGCGCGGCGGAAGAGGCCGCTTGAGTTCTGAATCGGGTCAAAAGCGTCGGGCGTGCGCTAGGCGAGATTTGGATTTGACATTCGCTTCGCGAGTTCGCCGTCCGGCGGGTAGCGAATGTCAAATCTGCTCCACTAGATCGAACGATTAATGCCGCCGTCGACAACAATCGATTGTCCGGTGAGGTATCCCGCTTGCCGCGAGCAGAGATAGGCGCAGAGATCGCCGATTTCCTTCGGCTCTCCCACGCGCTTTGCCGGGATGGTCTGGCTGAAGCGCTGCAACTGCTCTTCGAGCGTGATGTCCGACCGCTTGGCGCGCGCGTAGTGAATCGCAATCAGGCGATCGGTCATGATCGGCCCGGGAGCGATGTTATTGACGGTGATGCCGAACGGCGCCAGATCGGAAGCGATGGTTTTCGCCATCACCGTCACGCCGGCGCGAACCGCGTCCGAAACGACGAGATCGGTCATCGGCTCTTTCACGCCATAGCCGGTAAGATTGACAATGCGGCCGCGCCCCGACGCTTTCAGCGCCGGCAGCGCCGCGCGAATGAGACGCACCGCGCTCATCAACGTGACCTGGTAGCCGGTCTCCCAATCGGTGTCGTCCGCTTTCTCGAATGCGCCGGCCGGCGGACCGCCGGCATTGGTGACCAGAATGTCGAGACCGCCCAACGCCGCGATCGCCGCCGCGACGACGCGCTCGACGTCGGCCGGGCGCGACACATCGGCGGCAGCGGACCCGGCGGCGCCGATTTCGGCCGCCGCCCGCGCGGCTTCGTCGACGTTGCGCGAGCAGATGAAGACCCGCGCGCCCTCCCCCGCCAGGGCGCTGGCGCAGGCTTTGCCGAGTCCCTTGCTGGCGCCGGCCACAAAGGCTTTGCACTCGGTCAAACCAAGATCCATCGATCGGCTCCCTGGAGCGCCGGCAGCTTACAACGAGATTACGGCACGGCGCGGCGGTGACCGAGAACGATTACAAATCGATTGTCAATTCCGCGGATTTGTCTGCAACTCGGCCCCAAAGTGACGCAGCAGGATGTAGGCAATATCCTCAAAGCACGATCCAACGCGAACGACCTCCAGCGTCTCGACGTTCAGCAGCGTCGATGATGCGGCATAGCGGTGAAATCGCTGCATGCCGTGATCGATAATCACCTCGGCAATGGCTTTGATTTCAGGCTCGATGTCCTCGATGCGGAATTTGGTTCCGGTTCGCGTCATATTGGCGGACGAGCCGAACAAGGGAAAGGACGCTTCGGCGCTCAGCGCCGTCAATGCTGCGTGAAAGCGGCCAGCGTTAAGCAGCATGACCAGCGTGCCGCCGAGGCTAGAGGCGGCGAGAGTTTCGGGATCGAGGCCCCGCAGCATTGGATGATCCGACCGGTACGGAGCGATGCAGCCAAGCGGCAGGCCGTAGTCGCCGACGATGGCATCGACAATCTCACGCCCGCGCGTGCTGCACGCGTGCAACTCGCGATGAATGGCCATATTGGCGACCATGGCATTGAGCTTTTGCGGCGGCCGGCGTTTGGCGACGAAAATCTTTTCGAGCGCCGCCTTCGATCCGCCGAGCGCGGAGTAGCCGATGTCGTTCGGAACAATCGCGATGCCGCCGGCGCGCAGGACGGCAAAGGCGCGCGCCGCATCGCCGGCGATGTCAAAGAGAGCCATTACGCTTACTCCGCTTATACACAGCAGCGCGACTCCCGATGCGCACCGCGGTGCCCGCTAGCTCGCTTGTGAGAGCTGCGGCGTTTCGGCGTAAGATTGCCCGTTAAGCCACCGAGCGGCGAGCTTGAGATCGACAACCAATTCGTCATACGCCCGCGCCGCGGCATCCACATCGGCGATCCGCAGCACGTAAGACGGGTGGAGCGTGACGAGCACCGATTGACCGCCGAATTGGTAGACGCTGCCGCGCTCCTTGGTGACGGCGACAGCCCGCCCGGCGAGACTGAACGCTGCCGTTGCACCCAACGCCACAATCAGCTTGGGCCGCACCGCGGCAATTTCCCGGTCCAGCCAATGGCGGCATGAGACCACTTCGGTCCGTCCGGGCTTGCTGTGAATGCGCCGCTTGCCGCGCGGCTCGAATTTGAAATGCTTGACGGCGCCGGTGACATAAACGTCTTTCCTGACAATACCGGCGGCTGCCAGCGCGCGCTCGAACACCTGCCCGGCCGGCCCGATGAACGGCCGCCCGGCCAAATCCTCCTGGTCGCCCGGCTGCTCGCCGACAAACATGAGGGACGCGTCGGCAGGACCTTCGCCGAATACGAGCTGGGTGGCGGGTGCGTACAAGGGGCACCGCGTGCACGCCTCCGCCTCGCGCCGCACGGCCTCGAGACCTTCGGCCGGCATTGCCTCTTGCGGCCGAAGCGGCCGGCGTTCGAGCGCGAGCGGGTATTTTGGCGGCGGCTCCGATGCACGCTCCGTCATGGCGTCCACCCGTGTCCCCGCCGATGGCACGAGACTCGGCACCAGCCGCGTTTCCGGCATGGTCGGCCAATGTTTTTTCGGCATTTGCGCGAGCACCGCGCTGACCCGGAAGTAGTTGTCACGGCCGCCTATATCTTCCCCGTTTTGTTCGAGTTACCGCTACCGGCTCAGCTGCGCCAGCCCCCCCGCCGACCTAATAGCCCGGCCAAAGACCCGGCGTCGCGAGTTCGAGCAAGTGCCCGTCGGGATCGCGGAAGTAGACGCTTTCGCCGCCGCGCGGCCATTTGGTGCGGCCTTCGATTTCGACACCGGCGTCCTTGAGCAGCGCCTCCCAGGCGGCGAGTTCATCGGCGGCGATCGAAAGCGCCATATGGACGGGCCCGTGACCGTCGTGCGGCGGGATGGTGCCGCCCGGCATGTGCAGGGTTTCGAGCGACGCGCCGCGCAAAAACAACAGCAACACGCCGCGGCCACCGACGTCGTAGGCGCATAACCGCGCATCGCGATAGATGCTGTTGAGCCCGAGCACTTGTTCGTAGAACGCGCAGGCGCGCTCGAACTTGTCGACGTAAAGCGCGGTTTCCAGAATGCCGAGCAGGTTGGGCATTGGGTTCAATCCAAGGCGTCACGGCCGGGCATAGCCGTCGAAGAACGGCGTCGCCTCACTCGCCTTTGTCCCGGTCATCCACGTCTTTTTATCTCGACACTTTCCTAAAAACGTGGATGCCCGCAACAAGTGCGGGCATGACGATACTCCGAAACCGGGCCGCAGGCTCAGGCGCTTAGGCGAACCGGATAA
Organism: Xanthobacteraceae bacterium; assembly: GCA_035601915.1. Classification (GTDB taxonomy): domain Bacteria; phylum Pseudomonadota; class Alphaproteobacteria; order Rhizobiales; family Xanthobacteraceae; genus BOG-931. The sequence continues at coordinate 574 of DATNNI010000136.1, read as the reverse complement.
GAAATAAAGCCGCGAAACCGCGCCCGGCCGCTCCTTACCGGCGCGGCGGAGGGTTCGATGCGGCCGAAGCGTTGCAGCAACCGGCTCACTGCCACTTGCGCCTCCATGCGCGCCAGCGACATGCCCGCACAAGCGTGAATGCCGGTGCCGAAGGCGAGATGCCGGTTCGGCTGTCGGTGGATGTCCAGGCGATCGGGATCGGCGAATTGCTCCGGGTCGCGATTGGCGCCGCCGATGCAGATGTGCACGTAGCTTCCGGCCCGGATAGGAATGCCGCCCGGCGCCGCGTCCTTGACGGCCCGGCGATTGCCAAGCTGGTTGGAACTTTCCATGCGCAAAAATTCCTCGACCGCCGTCTCAATCGCACTCGGGTGATCGCGCAGATCACGCATCGCATCCGGATGGCGAATCAGAAGATCGACGGCATTGCCGATGAGGTTGGTCGTCGTCTCGTGACCGGCGTTGAGAAGAAAAATGCAATTATGGATCAGTTCGAGCTTGGTAAGACGCTCGTTGTCGTCGGCCTGCCTAACATAGTCGCTCGCATCAATGAGCTTGCCGAGAATTTCCGCCG
>DATNNI010000135.1:0-8963 GCA_035601915.1 Xanthobacteraceae bacterium | reverse complement strand
CACGGCGCGGGCCCTGACGGCTATGACGCCAAGTCCGACTGGTCGATGCGAAAGGCGCGCCCATCGCGCGTCACCGGTGGAAAAGGACTGCCGGTGCCGATCACCGCTCGGCCCTCCGTCCAGGCGAGAAGCTCGGCCGGCGTTGCCTCGCTTCGTTCTGTCGGATTTGACACCGGACCCGTTCGGCCATCGCGCGCACGACACCCTCCGAAAAGGCGCGCGCTTGTCCTGAGGTGGGATCGGCGAGAAGCTTGCGGTTGTCGGTGCCCACGTCGAGCAGGACTGGTAAGGTGGTGGACGGGTGGAGCCCGGCGCAAGCCGTGTACAAGGCGAGCTTGCCGACGGGAATGCCCATGCCGCCGGCGCCCTGATCGCCCAATCCGAGAATGCGCTCGCCATCACTGACGACAATGGCATCGACGGCATCAAATCGCGGATTGCTCAGAATATCCCGGATGCGATCTTTGAGCGGGTAGCTGAGGAACAAACCGCGAGGCTTGCGGAAAATGCGGCTGAATTGCTGGCAGCCCAGTCCCACTGTCGGTGTGTAGACGATCGGCATCAGTTCTTCGATATGCCCCGTCAGCAGCGCGAAAAGAACTAAGTCTCGTTGGTGTCCTGCAACCCGCGCAGAAAAATATATTTCAAGAGATCGCCGCTCGACTGCTGCAAGGCGTCATGGCGCCGGCCGACTTGGAGGTCGAGCGACGTGACGTAAGGCGGCAACAATCCGTGCAGCTCGAACTCGTTCCGCTCGGCGTCGCTGAACGCGGTGCCCTTGTTGAGCAGCGGATCGTTCAGGAGTTCATAGCCGCTGAGCGCGGTCTCGATCTCGGTCCATCTTGCATTCGCGGGAGGGGGCGGGCTACCGCCCGGTTACCGTGAGGACGGCCTCTTTGATCTTGGCCAGGGCGAAGTTGCCGGCCTTATCGAGGTCGAGATGCGGAAAGTTGGGCATTTCGTCGGCGATTACCACGCAGTCGATAATGGTCGGCCCGTCGGCGGCTAGGCCTTCTCTAATCGCGGCCAGCAGATCGCCGGGCTTGGCAGCCTTAAAGCCGTTGCCGCCGCACGCTTGCGCAAGCGCGACATAGTCCGGATTGGGAAATTCGATGCCCTTCTTGTAAGCGGGAAGGCCGATCGATTCCGCTTCGAACGAGATCAGGCCGAAGGCGGAGTTGTTGTAGACCACCACTTTGACCGGCAGCTTGTGATGCACGGCGGTCAAGAACTCGCCCATCAGCATGTTGAAACCGCCATCGCCGCACAGCGCGATGACTTGGCGCGAGCGGTCGAGCGCCTGTATGCCGTTGGCTTGGCCGAGCGCGGTGCCGACCGCGGCATTATTGAATGATCCGATGATGCGCTGCGCGCCGCTTTGTCGGATCCAATTGGCCGACCACAGCGTGTTCAACCCGGTGTCGAATACAAAAATCGCGTCCCGCCTGGCGAGATCGCTGACGGCGCGCGCCACCGCTTGCGGATGAATCTTGTCATTGCTGCGCGCCGGGTCCGCCTGTTTGTCGAGCTTGGCGTCCCATTTCCGCCGTTCCTCGGTGATGCGATCGAAGAATCTTCCGTCGGTCTTGGGGGCGACCTTGTCCAACAGAAGTTGCAGCGTCGGCTGCACCGAGCCGACGACACCAAGCGCGGTCGGCGCGCGCCGTCCGAGCACGCGCGCGCGGTCGTCGATCTGAACGACGTCGCCCTTTTGCGGCAGAAATTCCGAATAGGGATAATCGGTGCCGAGCATCAACAGAAGGTCGCAGCTCATTACCGCGTTATAGACCGCCTTGGTGCCGATCATGCCGATGCCGCCGACCCAGCGCGGATCGTCATATGGCAAAATGTCCTGGCCCTTGACCGAATGAATGAGCGGCGCTTTGAGCCGGTCGGAGAGCGCGCGCAATTCCTCGGCCGCACCATGGCATCCGGCGCCGCACATAATCACGATGTTGCCGGCGGCATCGATGCGGCGGGCAACCTCGGCAATTTCCGCCGCACTCGCCGCAAGCTCCGCGCGCGGCTTCAGTGTGGAGATGCTGGTCACGCTCCCGGGCGCCTTGGCTTCAATGACGTCCTGCGGCAGCGTGAGATGGGCGACGCCACGGCCGGCATAGGCGGCGGCGATCGCCTGATGGATGACCGCCGGCGCCTGGCCCGGCGACGTGACGGTCTCGGTGTAGAGCGAGACATCGCGAAACAGCAAGTCGGTCGCTGTGGTCTGGATATGGTCGGTGCCGTGCAGCTGGCGCGGCATGTCGCCGGACAGCGCCAGCACCGGGGCATGGTCGCGGCTGGCCTCATAGAGGCCGGCGACGAGATGCGTACTGCCGGGCCCGGTCGTGCCGCAGCACACGCCGATCCGTCCGGTCAGCTTGGCTTGGCCAGCGGCGGCAAGCGCAGCGCCTTCCTCATGGCGAACGCCGATCCATTCAATGTCGCTGCGGCGGACGGCGTCGGCGAGCGGATTGAGCGAGTCGCCGATCAATCCGAAAATGTGCCGGACACCGATTTTTTGCAGAGCCTCTACCAATATATCGGCCACGGTGTGAGCCATCGATGCCTCCTGCTAACCCGGTGCCGGAGCGTGTCCGGAGAGGTTAAACTGGTTTCCGAAAAGATCGCGCTCGTTCAATCTAAAGCTTTAACGAGAGTCAAAAGGTTGTCCCGGCTCACGGAGGTAGCGCTTGGCCCGACACACCAGCGGGAGCGCCGCCGAATTTGATGCCCTTGGCTTCCTTGCCGAGCGCGGTCAGAACGGCGATCGCGACCGCGACTGTGCCGGCAACGATAGCAAGTGCGAGCCCATAATTATTGCCGTTATGCGAAGCGATTGCCGCCTGCAAGGTCGCGTTGACCGAAGCAATCAGATTGCCGAGCTGGTAGGTGAAACCGGGAAACGTGCCGCGCGCCTCATCGGGCGACAGCTCGTTGAGATGAGCTGGAATCACTCCCCAAGCTCCCTGGACCGTGATCTGCATCAAGAAAGCTCCGACCGCTAGCCACACCGCAGTCGTGGCAAAGGCCCATAGCGGCAGCACCGCGAGCGATAGCACAGCTGCGATAATGATGATTCGCCTGCGGCCGAAACGTTCCGACAGCGAGCCGAACAAGATGCCGCCGATGATCGCGCCGATATTGTAGATCACCGCGATCAAGCCCACTTCGTGGGACGAGAAGCCGTGCTGGACCTGCAGGAAAGTCGGATAAAGATCCTGGGTGCCGTGGCTGAAGAAGTTGAACGCCGTCATCAACAGTACGGAGTAGATGCCGAGCCGCCAATGCGAACGCAGGACGGCAAGCGTGTTGCTGTGGTTCGTCGGTTTCCAGCTCGGCGACTCGGGCACGTGGCGGCGGATGTAAAGAACCAGCAGTGCTGGTATGACGCCGACCATGAACATCCCGCGCCAGCCGATGTACTGGAACAGCAATCCGTAGACGATCGAGGCGAGAAAATATCCGGTTGGATAGCCCGATTGCAGCAAGCCGGAGACGAAGCCGCGCGCCTGCGGCGGAATTGATTCCATGGTCAGCGAAGCGCCGACGCCCCATTCGCCGCCCATGGCAATGCCGTAGAGCGCGCGCAGGATCAATAAAGCCGTGAGGTTCGGCGCGAATCCGGACGCGAATTCGATCGCCGAATAGAGCAGAACATCGACCATCAAGGTCGGCCGCCGCCCCCAGCGATCGGCCGCTCGCCCGAACAAAAATGCGCCGATTGGTCGCGTCGCCAGGGTCAAGAGAATTGCGATGGTCACTTGCGTCACGTCCGTATGGAATTCCTTCGCGATGTCCGTGAGCACGAACACCATCAGAAAGAAATCGAAGGCATCGAGCGTCCAGCCGAGAAAGCTTGCCGCGACGACGTGCTTTTGCTGACGGGTCCAGCCGGACAAAGCTGCAATCTGCACGAGGATCCCCCCTGATCTTAGCCCGGCCCTGACGGTGTCGTTCAGGCGTTGTCGGCCGGCGGATGGCGCGGCACCATCGCGTTGGCGATCAGTTCCTGCACCACCTGGCCAGCTTGGTTGAATGTTCGGGTGCGTATTTTGAGGAGGCCGCGATCGGGCCGCGAGTTCGACGGCCGCTTCTCGATCACTTCGCTCTCAATGCGCAATTCGTCGCCGGGAACGACCGGAATTGGCCAGCGCAGATTATCCATGCCGAGCCCGATGGTTCCTTCCACGGCCCGGTACTCGCTTCCGGCAACAAGCCGCATGGTCAACGCTGCAGTATGCCAGCCGCTTGCCACCAGCCGGCCGAATATAGACTTTCGTCCTCCTTCATCGCTGAGGTGAAAAGGCTGCGGATCGTATTGTTTGGCGAAGGCGATAATTTCGTCTTTCTCAACACGAACCCGACCGACGGGTTTGTGCACATCTCCGACGGCAAAATCCTCGAAATACCGGTCGCTCATACTTGATCGGCTCCTCATGGCAATGGGGCATCACCAATTATAGCCAAGACCGATCTGCGGTGTGGACGAATTCGCGATCGGCTTTGCTGCCGGGGTGGCCGCGGCTATCATGGGGTTGCGGCGACCGGAGGGTGCGAATGACCATGCGTAGTGTGCTTGCAGCGACGACGCTGACGCTCGTTTGCGCCATTTTGCCGGCGTCGGCCGACGGCTGGCTCGAAGGCCACGGTGATCGCTGGTACGCGATCCACCGCGACATTTACGAACTGGAAAACCGGATCGCACGGCTCGAGGCGGATCCGCGGATGGATGACGGCTACCGCGCCCCCATCATTGAAGCGGCGCGCCGCGAGATAAGGCGGTTGCAGGCAACGATCGCGCCCGCCTATTGGCGCTGGACCGATCCGTGCTGCTATGGCCGCAGGCCGATCCACATTCGCTAGAATACGCTGCCGACGTTAGCTCGCTCAGCCCTCACTTAGACGCGGGCGTGAGCTCCACCATCCGCGCAGTCGTCTCCACCATCCGCGTACCTGGCCCGGCCATTCACGGGCATTGTCGAGATAAAGATAGACGACCGGCGTCGTGTAAAGCGTCAGCAATTGACTGATGAGCAGGCCGCCGACGATGGCGATACCTAGAGGACGGCGAATTTCGCCACCGTTGCCGAACGAGAGCGCCAGCGGCACGGCGCCGAGAACCGCCGCCGATGTCGTCATCAAGATCGGCCGCAGCCGAAGCAGGCATGCTTCAAAAATCGCGTCATAAGAACTCAAGTTGTGCGCGCGCTTCGCTTCGATGGCAAAGTCGATCATCATGATCGCGTTCTTCTTGACGATACCGATCAACAGAATGACCGCGATCAGCCCGATGATGTCGAACTCGGTGTGGAACAGCATCAACGCCAGCAGGGCGCCCACTCCGGCGGACGGCAGCGTCGAGAGAATGGTGATCGGGTGAATATAGCTCTCATAGAGCACCCCGAGCAGAATGTAGACCGCGGCGATAGCGGTCAGAATCAGGATCGGCTCTTTGGCGAGCGATTGCTGAAACAATTGCGCGGTGCCGGCGAGCGTGCCGTGGATCGAGACCGGCATGTGAATGCGTGCAATGGCGGCATTGATCTCGTCGGAGGCTTCGCCCAGCGATTTGCCAGGATGCAGGTTGAATGAAATCGTGGAGGCGACGAACAATCCCTGATGGTTGATCGACAAAGGCGTGTGACCCGGCCGGTAATGGCTGACGGCGGCCAGAGGGATCATGGTCTCAACATTGGTCGACACCGCCGCGCCGGCGGAGGTGGCCCCGTGGCCGGTGTTGGCGAGCGAGTTGGTAAAGAAGTTGCGCGCCGCCAATGCGCTCGACGATGTCCCGGCCGTGGTGCTGGTCGACCGGCTGATGGTGAATTCCGAAACGGATGCGGGCGAGACGGGTGCCGTCTTCGTGCTGGAAATGGTCGCGGCGGAAGACGGCGCAGTCACCGTGCCTCCTGAAGCATTGGTAGTCGCAGTGCCCGGCGGCGTCGCTCCGGTGAGCGACACAAAGACGTCCTTGAGCGAGCTCGGGTATTGGGTGTAGCGCGGGTCGATTTCCATCACGACGTGGTATTGATTGATGGCGCTATAGATGACCGAAACTTGCCGCTGGCCGAATGCGTCGTAGAGCGTGTTGTCGATTTGCAGCGGGGAGATGCCGAGCCGAGCCGTGGTGTCGCGGTCAATGTCCAGATAGGTCTCGAGCCCGCTTTGCTGCTGATCGGAGCTGACGTCCGTCAGCACCGAGTTATGCTCCAGCGCATCGACCAGCTTGGGCGTCCAATCGTAGAGCTGCTGCACCTCCTCGGATTGCAGGGTGTATTGGTATTGTGCGTTGCTTTGGCGTCCGCCGGCGCGCAAGTCTTGTACCGCGGCCAAATACAACCGCCCGCCCGGCACCTGGGCGAGCTTGGGCCGCAGCCGCGCGATGATCTGATCCACCGTTGCGTTGCGCTCCGATAGCGGCTTGAGCGACCCAAAGACGTTGCCGGTATTGATCTGCGAATTGCCGCCGCCGCCGCTGCCAACACCGGTATAGCCGACGACATTCTCAACCGCCGGATCAGCCAGCACGATACTCATCATCTGCCGCAGCTTTTCGCTCATCGCCTGAAACGAAATACTTTGATCAGCTTGCAGCGAACCGACGAAACGGCCGGTATCCTGCTGCGGGAAGAAGCCCTTTGGGACGATAATAAAGAGCTCCACATTCAGGCAGATCGTGGCGATAAATAAAATCAGCACCAAACGGCTGTGGTGCAGCGCCCAAGTGAGCGAATGCGCGTAAGCCGTCCGCACGTGATGGAAAAAGCCCTCGCGTTCGCGGCGTGCCGGCCTCGGGCGCAGCAACAGCCCGCACATCATGGGAGTAGTCGTGAGCGAGATCGCCAGCGATATCAAAATCGCGATCGACAGCGTCACGGTGAATTCGCGGAACAGCCGGCCGAGAATGCCGCCCATCAGCAAAATCGGAAGAAATACCGCAATCAGCGAAAGGCTGATCGACACCACAGTGAAACCGACCTCGCGCGCCCCGCGAAAGGCGGCGTCCATCGGCGACATACCCTCTTCCATGTGCCGGGAGACATTTTCCAGAACCACGATCGCATCGTCAACGACGAAGCCGGTGGCGATGGTCAGCGCCATCAACGACAGCAGGTCGAGACTGTAGTTGAACAGATACATGACGCCGAAAGTGCCGATGATCGAGACTGGAACGGCGACGCTGGGAATAAGCGTCGCGCGGATGTTGCGCAGGAAAAGAAAGACCACGAACGTGACCAGGACGACGGCCATCACCAGAGTCATTTCCGTATCGTGCAGCGAGGCACGAATCGTGGTGCTGCGGTCGATGGCGATGTTGACATTGATGTCGGCCGGCATTGCCGCTTCCAGATGCGGCAGCTCGGCCGTCACGTTGTCGATGGTTTCGATGATGTTGGCGTTCGGTTGGCGGAAGAGAATAACGAGCACCGAGGGCTGGCCGTTGGACATGCCGAGATTGCGCACGTCCTGGACTGAATCCTGCACGGTGGCGACGTCGGACAGGCGGATGGCGGCGCTGTTGCGGTAAGCAATGACCAGTGGTGTATAATCCGCCGCCACGTTGGCCTGATCGTTGGTATAGATCTGGTAACGCCGGTTGCCGTCGTCGATCGTGCCTTTCGGGCTGTTGGCGTTGGCCGAAGCCAGCGCGGCGCGCACGTCTTCCAGGCCAATTCCGTATTTGTAAAGCGCTTGCGGGTTGAGTTCGACCCGCACCGCCGGCAACGTCGAGCCGCCGATGACGACGTTGCCGACGCCACTTAACTGCGAGAGGCGCTGGGCCAGCACGTTGCTCGCAGCATCGTACATCTGGCCCTGCGTCATGGTTTTGGAGGTCAGTGCAAGAATAAGGATCGGCGCGTCGGCGGGGTTGACCTTGCGATAGGTCGGGTTGCTGGGAAGGTTCGCCGGCAGATCGGCGGCGGCGGCGTTGATCGCCGCCTGCACGTCGCGGGCGGCGCCGTCGATGTCGCGGGTGACATCGAACTGAAGCGTGATACGGGTCTGCCCGATGCCGCTTTGCGAAGTCATTTCGGTGACGTCGGCGATCTGCCCGAGATGGCGCTCAAGCGGCTCCGCGACGCTGGTCGCCACCGTGTTGGGACTGGCGCCGGGAAGCGTCGCGCTGACCGAAATGGTCGGGAAATCGACTTGCGGCAGCGGCGACACCGGCAACCTGGAAAATCCCAAGGCGCCGGCGATCGCAATGCCCATCGTCAAGAGCGTAGTCGCCACCCGGCGGGCGATGAATGGCGCCGAAATATTCATTCGGCGGGCTCGCGCGGAGCGAGCGGATTGGTCGGACGCCGCCCGGTAAAACGCAAGGCCAGCCGATCGAAGTAGAGATAGATGACGGGCGTCGTGAACAGCGTCAGCATCTGGCTGACGATCAAGCCGCCGACAATAGCAACGCCGAGCGGCTGGCGCAGTTCGGAGCCGGTCCCGGTGCCGAGCATCAGCGGCAGCGCGCCCAAGATCGCGGCCATCGTGGTCATCATGATCGGCCGGAATCGCAGCAGGCAGGCCTGGTAAATCGCTTCGCGCGGCGGAAGGCCCTCGACACGCTCGGCCTCCAAAGCGAAGTCGATCATCATGATCGCGTTTTTCTTGACGATGCCGATCAGGAGAATGACTCCAATGGTCGCGATGAGGCTCAATTCCGTATTCGTTACCATCAGACCCAGGACCGCACCCACGCCGGCCGAGGGAAGCGTGGAGAGGATCGTGATCGGGTGGACGAAGCTCTCGTAAAGAACGCCGAGTACAATGTACATCGCGATAACGGCGGCGATTATGAGGAATATCTCGTTGGCCAGTGAGGATTCAAATGCTGCCGCCGTGCCCTGAAATGCGGTTGTAAAGCTTATTGGAAGGCCAACTTCCTTTTCCGCCTGTTCGATGGCGTCGACCGCCGCGCCGAGGGAAACGCCCGGCGCGGTATCGAACGAGATCGTAGTGGCGGG
>DATNNI010000134.1:0-2215 GCA_035601915.1 Xanthobacteraceae bacterium | reverse complement strand
AAGCCACGGATTCTGTATTGCGGCCCATTGCCGAATCGACCGTTCCCAGGCCTTCAAGCGCCATCGCCAGATTCGCCGCGCTCTGCGCGCCCTGCTTGCGCAACCCCGCGGCCGCCTCGGCATACTGCTGCTGCGCGGCTTGATTATTGCCTTGGCTCGCAGCGAGCTGTGCCGTGGCGATTTCGGTTCGCAGCGTCAGCGGATGCGCGGCGCCGTAGTGCGCCAATGCGGACTGGTGGGCCTCGGCCAGAGCGGCCGCCGCGTGTGGGTCGCCCGTGGCCAGAAGCGCCTCGCCCAAAAATGTCCGCGCTTGAAGTGCAACCGGACTGTCGGGCCCCGCGTAACGGCTCGCCATGTCCACCGATTCGCGCAACACACTGATCGCTGCTTCATTGCGATTGGTTATGCTGAGGATCCGGCCGTAGTAGTTCATAGCGGCCGCGACGGCTGCAGAGTCGCCGGCGAGCGCTCGCTCGCGCTCTACCGAGCTCTTCAGCAGACTCTCCGCATCGCGCAAATGACCCGCGCGCATCTCGAGCGTGCCCGTATTGGCGACGACGATCTGCGCATCGATGCCGTCGCCCAGGCCGAGCGCGCGGTAGATCGCCGTGGTTTCGTAATAGGCTTTGAGTGCTTCGGGCACCCGGTTCACGGTGCCAAGCGTAATCGCGAGCGAGTTGAACAGCACGGCGGTCTCGCGGTTATCGTGGCCGGACAAGGCGATGCGCTCGGCGATCGCATCGTGGATCGTGGCGATCGCGCCGTCGATGTCGCCGTGCGTGCGCTGTAGGCGCGCACGAATGACCAACCCCTCGAGGCGCTCCTCCGCATACTGCTGCGGCGCTGCGCGCCAGAAATTTTCCGCCTGGCCCAACAATGTTTCGGCGCGATCCGCATGCCCTCGCAGCAATTCGATGTTGGCGAGCTTTTGGCGCGCGTCGGCTATCGCGAAAGGATCGGCTCTCGAATCCGCTTCGGCAAGAAATCCCTCGAGCAGCGCGCCCGCGCCGTTCACATCCTCGAGCGCGCCATACAGATCCGCCAACGTCAGCACGACCTGGCCCGCCAGCAGCGGCTGATCGCGATATTCCTTCAGCACGCGCTGGGCGCTCGAGTCGATCATGCCCTTGGCCGTCGTCGATTTGGCGCCTTGATCGCTGATCGCCGCGCGAAACAGCCCCGTTAAGTTGTAGCGCACCGCTTCCTCGCGTGCCGCAACGCGCCGCGCCGCGTCGCGCTCGTGGGCGGCTTTTTCGGCCTGCCACGCCGCCACGCCCAATCCGGCCGCCAACGAAACGATCACGGCTGCCACGGCCGCCGCGGCCCAGCGATAGCGGCGCAGCGTGCGGCTGATGACATAGAGGTGCGCGCCCTCGCGTGCTTCGACCGGCTCGCCGCGGCGCGCCCGCTCGACATCGAGCTTCATGGCCTCCACCGTTGCGTAGCGATCACCCGGCGCCTTGCGCAACGCCTTCGACACGATGGCGTCGAGATCGCCGCGCAGCAGCCGCACTGGAACCGGCGCGTTCGGCTGCGCTTCCGCCGTCCGGCTCAAGGTGGGCGCGGGACGCTGCAATACCGTGCGCATCGCCTGCAAAACCGGCGTGTCGGATCCCATCCACGGATGCGTGCCGCTCAAGAGTTCGAACAGCAGCAGGCCGAGCGCATACACGTCGGTCGCGGTGGTGACGGCGCCGCCGGTGAGTTGCTCGGGCGCCGCGCAAATCGGCGTCATGGGTGTTGCCGACGCCTGCGTCACCCGGGCGCGTTGCGCGTCCAACAGCTTCGCGATGCCGAAGTCCAGAAGTTTCACGGCGCCGCCCGGCGTCACCAAAATATTGGAGGGCTTGAGATCGCGATGCACGATCAGATTGCGATGCGCATAGGCAACGGCGTCGCACACCTGGATGAATAGCGCCAGGCGCTGCTCAAATGAGGCGTGGATGATCTGGCAATACTCGGTTATCGGCCGGCCTTCGACGAATTCCATCGCCATAAACGGACGGCCGTCCTCGGTCACACCGCCGTCGTAGAGCCGCGCGATGCCCGGATGTTCCAGCCGCGCCAGAATCTGGCGCTCAGCTTGGAAGCGCTCCATCTGCGCCGCCGCGTCGCGCTGCAGGAGCTTGATGGCGACTCGCTGCTCGAAGTTGCCGTCGGCGCGCGTGGCTTCATAGACTTCACCCATGCCGCCGCGGCCGAGCAGGCGCGTGAT
>DATNNI010000133.1:0-2263 GCA_035601915.1 Xanthobacteraceae bacterium | reverse complement strand
CTTTCACGCTGGGACGATGCGCAACGCTGCATCGCTGCGGGCGCCGACGGAGTCATTTTCTCCAACCACGGTGGCCGTCAGCTCGACGGCGCTGTCGCGCCATTCGAACTGTTGTGCAGTTCGGAGAATCGGACACACCGCCCGGTCCTCATTGACAGCGGCATACGGCGCGGCTCGGACGTGGTCAAAGCCCTCGCCGCGGGAGCGAGCGCAGTGCTGCTCGGCAGGGCCACGCTCTATGGTCTTGCCGCGGCCGGCGAAAACGGTGTGGATGACGTACTTGCCATCATGAAAGACGAGATCGACCGCACGCTTGCGCAACTCGGTTGTCCGAGCGTCGAAGGTTTGTCGCGGGAGTATCTTGCTCGTCCTGACGTTTCCTCGCTTTGCCGGAACACCGCAGCGTGAGCTTGCCGAATAACGTTTGAGCGGCGCCCTGCTGCATTGCACGATTCGGAAAGCGGATCAGGGAAATTACGCCTCTTTCGAATTTCGAGTGGGTGTACTGCCGGGTCAAGCGCGGGCGCAAGCCCGGCGAAGCGAACGCTTGACGCGTGTAGGGGAAGTAAGCTGATGCAGGGCTGGTTGCGGCAGAATGCGGCAACCAGCCCTGCAAGACTAAGCGAACTATGACGAACCAAACTCAGCTGTTTGAAGCCGCCTTGGGAATCAAGGCACCGTGGTATGTGCAAGGTGTCGATTTCGGCACGGAGCTGACGATTGCCGTGGACTTTGTCGCGGGCAGCCGGTTTGCCTATCCCGGGGTACCGGGCGAACACCCGGTGCACGACACGGTCATCAAACGGCTGCGGCACCTTAACTTTTTCCAATTCGACTGTTATCTGGAGGTGCGCGTGCCGCGTGTACGCCTGCCGGACGGCACGGTGCGGCTCGTGGAGCCTGACTGGATGGGCAAGCTGGATGGCTTTACGCTGCTGTTTGAAGCGCTCGTGCTGACGCTGTGCCGGGAGATGACATTTGCGGCGGTGGCTCGTCTGGTGAACCTGTCGTGGCATCGCGTGAAGGCCATCTGTGACCGTTACGTGGATCTGGCCGTGGCCGCGACTGACTTGTCCGAGCTCACCGCGGTGGCCATTGACGAAACCTCGTGCCGACGGGGCCACGACTATGTCTCGCTGGTCGCCGACATGGACGGCAGGCGCGTGGTCTTCGTCACGCCAGGCAAGGATGCCGGCGTTGTCGAACGCTTTGCCAGTCACCTGGAGCAACACAACGCAACGCCTGCGCAGATCAAATCGGTCAGCATCGACATGTCGCCCGCCTTCATCAAGGGCGTGGACGAGCATCTGCCCGATGCGCGCGTGACGTTCGACAAGTTTCACGTCATTGCGCATGCGTCCAAAGCCCTCGATGGTGTGCGCCGCGAGCAGCAGAAGAACGATCCCGCACTGAAGGGCATGCGCTGGTCGTTGCTCAAGGATGCAGACAAGCTGAACCTCGCGCAGCTGACCGATCTCGAGGCACTGATCAGCCAGTACACCACCAACCGCACCGCCCGTGCCTGGATGTACCGCGAGCAACTGCGCGAGATTCTCGATCGCAAGCAGATCCATGTGCTCTCCAGGATGTTGCGCCGGTGGTGTACCGGCGTCATGCGTTCCAAGGTTGAACCGATGAAGGACGTCGCGCGATTGATTCGCCGACACTTCGACGGCATCGTCGCGTGGGCCCAGACGCGCCAGACCAACGGCTTCATTGAAGCGATCAACGGCCTGTTTCAAGCGGCCAAGCGCAAGGCGCGCGGATACGCCAGCTTCAAAACCATGCGAACCGTGCTGTTCCTCATCGCCGGCAAGCTCGACTTCTCGGCCTTCAATCCGCATGCCTCGTGAGCCGCATTACCCACTGCATTTTTGAAAGAGCCGTTTTTAGCGATTTGGCATAGACTTCGGGCATTCCCTTTGGCCATTTGCTGTTGTCTACCCCTTGAAGCTCTACGAAAAACTCGCCGATGAAATCGGCGAAGCCGTCCGCCGCGGCGTGTTCGCGGCGGGCGAGCGAATTCCCTCGGTGCGGCAGTCGAGCCAGCAGCACGGCGTCAGCATCAAGACCGTGTTGCACGCCTACGCCTTGCTGGAAGGGCGCGGGTTGATCGAAACGCGGCCGCAATCGGGTTATTTCGTGCGCGAACCGATGGCGTCGCCCCAGCTCGGCCGCGAGCAGGCCGCGCCGACGCCCGCGCCCGCTACAGAAGTCGACGTGAGCCGGCTCGTGCTGTCCACGCTGCGCAGCATCCGCGCGC
>DATNNI010000132.1:0-3982 GCA_035601915.1 Xanthobacteraceae bacterium | reverse complement strand
CGGGCCGGAGCGCGCCGCCAGCAACAGATTTTCGCGCACAGTGAGGTCGGCGAAGATGCCCATGGTCTCCGGCACGTAGCCGATGCCGGCGCGGGCGATATCAGGCGTCGCCCAGGCGGTGATGTCGGCGCCGTCGAAGGTCACGGCGCCGGCCGACGCATGCCAGAGTCCCATGATGGTGCGCAGCGTCGTGGTCTTGCCGGCGCCGTTTCGCCCGAGCAGCATGGTCAGCGCGCCGCGCGGCACCGCAAGATCGACGCCCTGCAGGATGTGATACGGGCCAATGTGAGTGTTCACCCCGGACAGATTGAGGAGCGGCGGCGCTTCAGACATTGGCCACTCCGAGATAGGCGTCTTGCACCACCGGCAGCGCGATCACGCTCGCCGGATCGCCGTCGGCGACGAGCTCGCCGTTGTGCAGGACGACAATGCGGTCGGCGAGCGAGCGCACCACGTCCATCTTGTGCTCGACCAGAAGGATGGTGCGGTCACGCCGCGCCTTGATCGCCTCGATGAGATCGAGGATGACCGGCACCTCGTCGACACTCATCCCCGCGGTCGGCTCGTCGAACAGAAACACCAGCGGCCTGAGCGCGATCAGCATGGCGACTTCGAGCTTGCGCTGATCGCCATGCGGCAGGAGACCGGCGCGCGTGTTCCGCCGCGCGGTCAACCCGACCTGATCGAGCACATCGTCCGCATCGTCGATGAGCTCGCGGTGGTGCTGCCACGTGCGCACCAGATCAAGCCCGGCGCCGCGCCGGCTCTGCACCGCCAGCCGCACGTTTTCATGCACGCTGAGATAGGGAAACAGATTAGTAAGCTGAAAGGCGCGGCCGAGACCGCGGCGGGCGCGCTGCGACGCCGGCAGCGCGGTGATGTCAGCGCCCTGGAACAGCACGCGGCCGGCGCTCGATTTGAGCTGGCCCGAGATCAGGTTGAAGTAGGTGGTCTTGCCTGCGCCATTCGGGCCGACAATGGCGGTCAGCGTGCCAGGATGAAACGCGCAACTCACCGCGTTGACGGCGACATGGCCGCCGAACCGGATGCTCAAGTCCCGCGTTTCGAGGGTGGCGTCCGTCATGGCCGAGCTTGTTCCGGCGCGAGCATGACGATCAAGGGCATCACAAGGTCTCGCGGAAGCGCGCTAGTGTCCCGATTCCGAAGTTCGCGTGACCAGGCGGCAATCCCATGTGCGAACTTCGGAATCAAAGGGACACTAGCAAACCTGGTAGACTAGTGTGGCTTTGGTTCAGAAGTCCGCATGAGAAGGGGCTGGCAAAATGATGCGGACTTCTGAACCGCCACACTAGCCACTTACCTTTTATTGCGGATCGGCACTGACAATTCGTCGATCGGGATTTCGCGGACCAGGTCGAGCAAGTCCCATTGGTCCTTGCCGTCCGCCTTGACCCGGAACACGTACATGGATTGCATGGCCTGATGGTCTTCCTTGCGGAAGATCATCTTCCCCTTTGGCGTGTCGAACTCCAGGCCCTCCATGGCGGCGATCAGTTTCTCGGTGTCGGTGCCACCGGCTTTTTTGATCGCGGCAATCACCGCGCTCGCCGCCGCGATGCCGCCGCAGGTGAAGAAGTCGGGCGGCATGTTGAAGCGCTTTTTGTGCTCGGTCACGAGCCAGTCGTTCATCGGATTTTTCGGGAAGCCGTAATAATAGTAGATGGTGCCCTCGATGCCCGGCCACTGCTTGTAGGCGAGCATGGCGGGCAGGATGTTGCCGCCGGGCGCCACCGCAATGCCGTAGCGTTCCGGTTTCAGATCTTCGATCTTGGCGAGCGGATTGGGACCGGCCCAAATGATGGCGATGATCTTCTTGCCGGGCTTATCCTTGAGTGCGTCGAACAAACGCTGCGCCGACGCCGTAAAGTCGGTGGTCATGAACGGCGCATATTCCTCGAACACCACTTTGGAGTTGCTGTGCGTCTCGTCGAGCGCCCGCCTGAAGGCGGCGACGCCGTCGCGGCCGAAAGCGTAATCTTGCGCCAGCATGCCGATTGAGACGTCGTCCTTGCCGAGCGCGACGGCCGCGGCAAGCGCGTCCTGCGAGGAATTGCGGCCGCTGCGGAAGATGTAGCGGTTCCATTTATCGCCGGTGATGGAGTCGGCGACCGCGGGCTCGACCAAAAGAATTTTCTTCGCATCCTCGGCGACCGGCAGCATGGCGAGCGTCGCGCCGGATGACGTGGTGCCGATGGCGATGTCGACATTGTCGTCGGCATAGGCCTGTTCGAGGAGCGACTTGGCAACGTCCGGCTTGCCTTGATCGTCCTTGGCGATGATCACGATCTTGCGGCCGTCGAGCGTCATGGTGCCGCCGGTCAGATATTCGAAGCCGAGGTTGAGCCCGGTCTCGGTCTGCTTGGCATAAGCCTCAAGCGGTCCGGTCTTTGAATAGATCAGCGCGATCTTAAGGTCGGCCGCTTCGGCCGCCATCGCCGCGGCCGTCCACGCGCCGGCCGCAAGGAATAGTCCCGCAAGGAATTTGTTCACGCGCCTTCCCCCCACTTGCAACACCACAAGCCCCTTCAAGCCCCTATCATTTCTCCGGCAACACCGCCACGGCATCGATTTCGAACAGCCATCCCTCGCGTGCCAGCCGCGAGATGACGAGCAGCGTGCTCGCCGGCGGCGCGGCGGTGTTGACATATTTGTCGCGGATTTCGCGATAGTCCTGCACGTGGGCGCCGTCGACCAGGTAGTTGGTGATCTTCACCACGTCCTTGAACGTAGCGCCGACTTCGGCGAGCGCCGCTTTCAGGTTCTCGAACGCCTGCACCATTTGCGCGCGGACATCGCCGGGACCGCCGGCAACTTGTCCGTTACGGTCGACACCGACTTGCCCCGCAATGTAGACGGTGCGGCCGGGGCCAGTCACCTCGACGACGTGGGTGTAGCCGGGCGGCGCCAATAAGGATTTGGGGTTGAGATAACGTGCGCTGGTCATAGCGGCTCCGGGTGTCCTGTTTCCGATGTTCGCGTTATGGTGCGGCACCTCTCGTTTGCGAAGTTCGGAAACGAAAGGACACTAGCAAATTATTGATCTAGTGTGGCTTTTGGTACAGAAGTCCGCCATGACGCGATCGCGCCAAGAATAATGCCGACTTCTGAACCGCCACACTGAATACGGCTCCTATATTGGCAACACGCGGCCATGCGCGCGCGGTTGTTGCCCTTTTTGTTCGTCCTGCCTATCTGATCGCACTAGCCTCCGGCGGAGAGGATGATCGAGATGAGCGGCTCACGTCAACTGCACCTCGGCGCCTTCATGCGGCCGACCACCATTCACACCGGCGCCTGGCGCTATCCGGGCGCCTTTCCGGACGCCAATTTCAACCTCGCGCATATCAAGTATTTCGCCCAGACGCTCGAGCGGGCGAAATTCGACGCTTTCTTCATGGCCGACCATCTGGCCGTGCTCAACATGCCGCTGGACGCGCTCAAGCACAGCCACACCGTCACTTCGTTCGAGCCGTTCACGCTGTTGTCGGCTTTGGCGATGGTCACCGAGCATATCGGCCTCGTCGCCACCGGCTCGACCACGTTCGATTTGCCCTACCACGTCGCCCGGCGGTTCGCTTCGCTCGATCATCTTTCCGGTGGCCGCGCCGGCTGGAATATCGTCACCACGTCGAACCCCGATGCCGCGCTCAATTTCGGCATGACCGACCACATGGAGCACGGCGAGCGTTACCGCCGCGCGCGGGAATTCTACGACGTGGTGACCGGCCTCTGGGATTCGTGGGCCGACGACGCCTTCATACGCGACGTCGAGCGCGGAATTTTCTTCAATCCCGACAAGCTCCATGTGCTCAACCATAAGGGCAAATATCTTTCGGTGCGCGGACCGCTCAATATCGCCCGTCCGATCCAGGGCTGGCCAGTCGTAGTGCAAGCCGGCGCCTCGGATTCCGGACGGCAGCTCGCCGCTGAGACCGCGGAAGCGGTGTTTACTCCGCCCTCC
>DATNNI010000131.1:0-5211 GCA_035601915.1 Xanthobacteraceae bacterium | reverse complement strand
GCGATCGGTACGTGTACGGGCGTTCGATCAGGTGCCGTTTTCCTACCTGACTACGCACGTTCCCGAGGATGTCGCGGTCACGTTCAGCAAGCAGGAACTCGCGACGCGTCCGCTTCTTGAGCTTCTTGAGCGCGCGGGTGTGAAAATTGGGCATGCCCGGCAGCGCATTAGTGCGGGACTTGCGACGCCTGAAGTGGCGCGTGCGCTTGATGTGCGCACAGGCTCACCGCTTATCGAATTGGTCCGCGTCGTCTGCGATCGTTCCGGCCGCGCCGTCGAACACTTGCACGCGCTCTATCGGCCCGACCGTTACGCCTTCGAAATGGATTTGGTGCGGTCGGGTGCGGCCGCGAAAACTTGGTCACCGGTGATGCGCCGGGCCGGTCGCCGCTCGAACGCGAGTGTGGCTACTGTTCTTTAATGAGCCAGAGTGCGGCGACCGCTTGGACGCCGCGCGCCTTAAGAGGAGGGCATAGCAATGGCAAAAATTCACGATCGGCTTAGCCGCCGGCGGTTCCTCGCCAGCGCTGCGATCGGCGTAGCAGCCGCGGGCACGGGTAGCGTTGCCCGGCCGTCGGTTCTTTGCGCGCAGGGCGCGGTGGTCAAGCTCGGCCTTTTGCATCCGGTGACGGGGGCGCTGTCCTATTCCGGTCAGCAGGGAAGGATCGGCGCGACCATGGCGGTCGACGAAATCAATGCCGCTGGCGGCATCAAGGCGCTGGGCGGCGCGAAGATCGAGCCGATACTCGGCGACGCCCAATCGACGCCCGACGGCGGTACCGCTGAAGTGGAAAAAATGAACGCTGCGGAGGTGTCATGCATCATCGGCGGCTATGGCTCGTCGATCTGTCTTGCCGTCAGTCAGGCTGCCGCGCGGTACGACCTGCCTTATGTGGTCGACGTAGGGGTCGCCGATTCCATTATCACGCGCGGGCTCAAGAACACATTCCGCTTCGGTCCGGGCTTCGGGGTGATCGCCAATACTGCCCTGGAAAACTTGACCGTCATCAATGATCAAGCCGGCAAGCCTGCGAAAACCGTGGTCATTGTCAATGAGGATTCGTTGTTCGGCTCCGGCCTCGCCAAGCTTTTGAACGCGCAGTTGCCGGCGAAGGGCTTCCAGATTCTGGAAACCATCCCGCATCCTACGCCGACGCGGGACTTCAATAATGTCGTGCTCAAGATCAAGGCCCAGGCGCCCGACCTCGTCATCCCGGCCAATTATTACAACGAGTACGTATTGTTGGCGCGCACCATGCAAGAGCAGCACGTGCGGCCCAAGGCGATCTATTCGGTGCTCGGCGGTGCGGCTTCATCCTACAAATTCGTCCGCGAATTTCCGGATGCCGCCAAATACATCATGGATTGCAATCATTGGTTCAATCCGAAGAGCGCCAAAGCGATGGAGTTAAAGAAGAAGGTAGAGGACAAGGGGCAGTTCTACACTTACGAACTCTATATGAACTACACGGCGGTGACGCTGGTTGCCGACGCGCTCGAGCACGCGGCGTCGGCCGATCGCGCCAAACTCGCGGCGGCGCTAGAGAATTCAACGTTCTCCGGTCACATCATGCCTTATGGTCCGACCAAATTCGTCAATGGTCAGAACCAGGGCGCCGCGCCGGTAAACACGCAGGTGCTCGACAACGATATCAAAGCGATCTTGCCGGCGGAATTCGCCAACGCAAAGGTCGTGTTTCCGATGCCGGCGTGAGAATGATGCTTCCGTTTTGCGTGCAATGACGCCGTGCTATCCGCACCGATCCTGATTTCGGCGATCGTCAACGGCCTTCTGACCGGTTCCATTTACGCGCTGGTCGCGCTCGGACTCACGCTGATCTATGGCGTGCTGCATATCATCAATTTCGCCCACGGTGCGCTGTTGAGCGCGGCGCTGTTTGCGGCGTTCTTCGTCTATCAGAAAGCCGGTATCGACCCTTATTTGGCTATTTTCCTGCTGGCGCCGGCGTTCTTCGGCCTGGGCTACGCTCTGCAATGCCTGGTGATCGGCCCGGCTTCGCGCGGCGACGAGCGCGCAATGCTGTTGGCGACGCTTGGCTTGGCGGTCTTGATCGAGAACGCGCTCCTCTACGCGTTTCGCGCCGATACCCGTACCATCGACCTTCCTTATGCGTTCAAGACTGTCGACCTGGCTTTCACCTTCGTCGCGGTTCCCCGGCTCATTTCCTTCGCCGTGGTGTTCGTCGTTGCGCTGGCGTTGTGGTTGATCATGACCTTGACCGATACCGGCAAGGCCATTCGCGCCGTCGCCAAGGAAAAGCTCGGTGCCGAGCTTGCCGGCATCGACGTGACGCACATCTACGCCATGACGTTCGGCCTCGGCACGGCTTGCGTCGCCATCGCCGCCTGTCTTCTCATTCCCACCTATTACGTCAATCCGAGCGCCGGCAACGCATTCGTTCTCATCGCTTTCACGATCGTCGTCCTCGGCGGCATGGGCTCCGTGCCGGGCGCCTTGATCGGCGGTCTCGTCATCGGTGTCGTCGAAAGCCTCGGGGGCTTCTTTTTCGGCGAGTCGCTCGGACAGGCCGGCATCTTTCTTATCTTTATTGCCGTGCTGCTTATCCGCCCGCGCGGCCTATTCGGCGCGACCGCATGAAGTCCTTTTTACCCATCGTCATCGTCGTCGCCGCGCTCGCCGCCGTGCCCTTGGTCGTGCAGTCGAACGTCGTGCTCAATTTCCTCATTGTCGCGCTGATGATTGCACTCGCCGGTCAGGGCTGGAACATTCTCGGCGGCTATGGCGGCCAATATTCCTTCGGGCATGCGGCTTTTTTCGGCACCGGGGCTTATACGACCGCCATCCTCCAGGTGCACTACGGGGTGAATGCCTGGCTCGGCTTTCTTGCCGGCGTTGTCGCCGGCTCTGCTGTCGGGGGCGTGATCGGCGGGCTCGCTTTCCGGGCCGGGCTGCGCAGCTCGTATTTTGCGCTGGTGACGCTCGCCTTTGCCGAAGTGTTGCGCATTTTTGCGAGCGTTGCCCCGATCACCGGCGCCGGCGTCGGCCTTCTGATCAAGCTCGACCTGCACCCGCAGGCCTTCCAATTTCGCAGCCGGGCGATCTTCTACCTGATCATTCTTGCGCTGGTCGCCGTTTCCTTGATCATCGCGCAAGCGCTGGAGCGTTCGCGCTTCGGGGTGTGGCTGGTGGCGGTGCGGGAGAACGAGGACGCGGCGATGGCGCTCGGCGTCAACGCGACCGCGATCAAGATCGCTGCCATGGTGATCTCGGCCGCCGTCACGGCGGCCGCGGGATGTTTCTATGTGCAATATTTCCTGTTTGTCGATGCTCCCATCGGCTATGGCGCGTGGATTTCGATCGAAGCTTTGCTCACGCCGATCATCGGCGGCGCCGGTACAGTGTTTGGCGCCTTGGTCGGCGCGCTGGTGGTCAAATCAATCGGCGAGGGCGCTAAATTCCTAACCGGAGACATTCCCGGCCTGGACTTGATGACCTTTGGCGCTGTGCTCGTGCTGGTCATCGCGTTTGCGCCGCGCGGACTTGTCGGCACGCTTATCGATGCGCGCGAAGCTTTGGCACGCCGCTTCGTATCCTCCCGGAAAATAGCGGAGGGAACGGCGCGTGGCTGATCCGCTTCTGTCGGTTGAAGACGTCTCGCGCGGATTTGGCGGCTTAATGGCGGTCAACGGCGCTTCGCTGTCGGCTTCGACGCGGCGGATCACGGCGCTGATCGGGCCTAACGGGGCTGGCAAGACCACGCTTTTTTCCATCATCTCCGGCTTCCTCAAGCCGAGCGCCGGGCGCGTGCTTTATGACGGGATAAACGTCACTGGAGAGCCGCCGTACCGCCTCGCGCGCCGCGGAATTGCCCGTACCTTTCAGATCGTGCAGCCGTTCGCCGGCCTGTCGGTTCGCGATAACATCTTGGTAGGTGCCCATTTGCGTCATCCCCGCCGCCCCGCGGCGCAAATCAGTGCCGAAGCGGTTGGGCATGAAGTCGGTCTGGGTCATCTGCTCCATCGGCCGGCTAGCACCTTGACGGTCGCGGGCAGGAAACGTCTCGAACTCGCCCGCGCGCTGGCCACCGAGCCGAGACTCTTGTTGCTCGACGAGGTATTGGCTGGACTGAACCCATCCGAAATCAACGACATCGTTCCGGTCATCCGCGGCTTGAGCGGGCGCGGCATCGCCATTGTCATGATCGAGCACGTGATGCATGCGGTGATGAGTTTGGCGGAGCAGGTATTCGTTCTCGCGGAAGGCCGCGTCATCGCGCAAGGCAGTCCGGCGCAGGTCGCGGGCGACCAGCATGTGATAGAGGCTTATCTCGGCCACGGCGCCGCCGCAAAGCTCGGGGGCGCCAATGCCCTCTGAGATGCTTCTCGAAGTCCGCGACGTGTTTGCCGGTTATAGCGACGGCGATGTATTGCGCGGCGTAAACCTCGACGTCAGAGCGGGTGAAATCGTCTCCGTTCTCGGCTCCAATGGCGCAGGCAAATCGACGCTCAATCGCGCAATCTCTGGCGTCGTTCGCACGAGAGCGGGCAGCATCCACTTCGATGGAGCGCCCATTGAGCGCGAGCCGCCGGCCTCCATTGTTACACAGGGTCTCATCCACGTGCCCGAAGGCCGCCGGCTATTCCCAAACCTGTCGGTCGACGAGAATTTGGACCTGGGCAGCTATCGCCGCGCCGGCGCACGGCGCTCGGAAAATCGCGAGCGCGTATTTGCTATTTTTCCGCGGCTTCGCGAGCGCCGGGTTCAGCGGGCGGGAACGCTCTCGGGCGGCGAACAGCAGATGCTCGCCATAGGCCGCGGGCTGATGGCCGAGCCGCGGCTTCTTATTCTCGATGAGCCTTCCCTCGGACTTTCGCCGATCCTGGTGGAAGAATTATTCGCGCTGATCTCGCGCATCCATGCCGAGGGCGTCACCGTGCTCTTGGTCGAGCAAAACGTCGTCCAGGGTCTGGCGATCGCCAATCGCGCCTATATCCTCGCCGAGGGCCAATGCGTCATGTCGGGCCCCGCCGCGGAAATCGCCTCCGATCCGAAACTCAAACGCGCTTATTTGGGGTTGTGAACGTGACTGCAAATACCTTGTCTGAACGGCTCAAGCGTCGCCCAATCCTGCTCGCGGCCGGCGTGTACGATTCGCTCACCGCGCTGATTGCCGAGCGCGCCGGCTTCGAGGCGCTGTACGTCTCCGGAGCAGGCATCGCATACACGCA
>DATNNI010000130.1:0-2291 GCA_035601915.1 Xanthobacteraceae bacterium | reverse complement strand
CGGAAATGGCGCGGCTGTTCAAAAATTTTCCCGACGCGATTGCCCGCACCGTCGCCATTGCCAAAGCCTGCAACTTCTCGCTCAAGGAACTTGAATACGAATATCCCGACGAGCCGGTGCCGGAAGGAAAAACCGCGCAAGGCCATCTCGAAGATCTGACCTTCGCCGGCGCGCGGGAACGCTATCCCAAAGACAAATATCCCGACGGCATTTCGCAAGAGGTCGAAAACCGCCTGCGCGGCGAACTTGCACTCATCGCCAAGCTCGATTACGCGCGTTACTTCCTTACCGTCCACGATATCGTCGCTTTCGCCCGCCGGCAGGAAAAGGAAATCCTCTGCCAAGGCCGCGGCTCGGCCGCCAACAGCGCCGTGTGCTTCTGTCTCGGCATCACCTCGGTGAACCCGGACAAGAGCAATCTTCTGTTCGCCCGTTTTATTTCCGAGAACCGCGGCGAACCGCCGGACATCGACGTCGATTTCGAGCACGAACGGCGTGAAGAAGTCATCCAATACATTTACGGCCGCTACGGGCGCAACCGCGCGGCAATTTGCGCCACCGTCGTGCACTACCGTTCGCGCCGCGCGATTCGCGAAGTCGGCAAGGTAATGGGATTGACCGAAGACGTGACCGCGGCATTGGCGAAGACCGTTTGGGGTTACGGCGAGGGCCTGCCCGACGAGCACATCCGCCAGGCCGGGCTCGATCCCATCAACCCGGTGCTCCGTCAGGCCGTGCAGCTTGCCGACGATCTGATCGGCTTCCCGCGCCACCTCTCGCAGCATGTCGGCGGTTTCGTGCTTACCCGGGCGCCGCTCGACGAGACTGTGCCGATCGGCAATGCCGCCATGGACGATCGCACCTTCATCGAGTGGGACAAGGACGACATCGACACGCTCGGCCTGATGAAGGTCGATGTGCTCGCGCTCGGCATGCTGAGCTGCGTGCGGCGCGGGTTCGATCTATTGAAACAGCATTACGGCGAGGATTATTCGCTCGCCACGCTGCCGCAGGACGATGCCGCCGTCTACGAAATGCTGTCGCGCGCCGATTCAGTCGGCGTCTTCCAGGTCGAGAGCCGCGCGCAGATGTCGATGTTGCCGCGGTTAAAGCCGCAATGTTTCTACGACCTCGTCATCGAAGTGGCGATTGTGCGCCCCGGCCCGATCCAGGGCGACATGGTGCATCCTTATCTGCGCCGGCGCGACGAACTGAAAACCGGCAAGGAGCCCGATTATCCGTCGCCGCATCCGGGCCAGGGCGACAAGGACGAATTAAAGGACGTGCTCAAGCGTACGCTCGGCGTGCCGCTGTTCCAGGAGCAGGCGATGCAGATCGCCATCACTGCGGCCAAATTCACACCCGATGAGGCCGACGGGCTGCGCCGCGCCATGGCGACTTTCCGGCACAACGGCACGGTCCATCTGTTCCGCGACAAATTCATCAACGGCATGATCAATCGCGGCTACGATCCTGATTTCGCGGAAAACTGTTTCAGCCAGATCGAGGGGTTCGGCGAATACGGATTTCCCGAAAGCCACGCCGCGAGTTTTGCGCTGCTCGTTTATGCCTCGGCCTGGATCAAATGCCGCTATCCGGACGTGTTCTGCGCGGCCATCCTCAACAGCCAGCCGATGGGCTTTTATCAGCCGGCGCAGCTGGTGCGCGATGCGCGCCAGCACGATGTGGAAATCCGCGCCGTCGACGTGAATTTCAGCGATTGGGATTGCACGCTGGAACAGGGCGAGGACGAGCGCCACGCCGTCCGCCTCGGTTTTCGCCTGATCCACGGGCTCGGCGAAGCGGAAGTGAAAAAACTCGTTGCCGCCCGCGGCAATGGTTATTCCTCGATCGAACGGCTGGCCGCTATCGCCGGCATTTCCCGCTTCACCGTCGAGCGGCTGGCGGAAGCCGATGCGTTCCGTTCGCTCAACTTCGATCGCCGCGCGGCGCTATGGGCGGCGCGGCGGCTCGATGTGATCGGCGCGCGTCCGACGCGCCGGCCGGACGCCGCTCCGATTGAAGAAGTCCCCCTCTTAACGCCGCACATGAGCGACGAGCTTTTCCCGGAACCTGCCATCGCGCTGCCGGCCATGCCGCTCTCCGAGCACGTCGTGGAGGATTACGTGGCGACCGGCCTGTCGCTGAAGGAGCATCCGGTGCGTTTCTTTCGCGAGCGGCTTGCCAAGCTCGGCGTCATCGAAAATGCCAAGCTGCGCGGCGAGGATTTGGGCCAGGAGTCCCGGGTGACTGTCGCCGGCCTTGTTCTCGTGCGGCAGCGCCCGGGCACG
>DATNNI010000129.1:0-2594 GCA_035601915.1 Xanthobacteraceae bacterium | reverse complement strand
CTGCGGCCCAACGCGCGCAACACATACGAGGGCTCCGCCAGCGCCGAGGTGCACGCCGATCCGGTTGACACGGCCAGGTCCGGGCGTATCGCCGCCAGCAGACTCTCCCCTTCCGCGCCCTCGAACGAGACGTTGAGCAAGTGCGGAACCGAACGCGTGGCGCTGCCATTGCGCACGACGCCGCCGAGTGAGGCCAGGCCCCGCCACAGCCGCTCTCGGAGGCGCGCAACTCGCGCCGTCTCGACCGAGGAGATCTTCGCGGCCAACTCGAATGCCAGACCCATGCCGACCACTTGGTGCGTCGGCAAGGTCCCCGCGCGCAAAGCGCGCTCCTGACCCCCGCCGAATTGCAAGGCGCTGAGCTGCACGCGGCCGCGGCCGCCCAAATCCGCGTCCCGCGAGATCACGAGGGCGCCCACACCTTTCGGTCCGTACACCTTGTGCGATGAGAGCGACATGAGGTCAGCGCCGAGACTCGCAAAATGCAGCGGGCATTTTCCGACACTTTGAGCCGCATCGACATGCAGCCACGCGCCGCCGTGGCGAGCACAGATCGCACCGACCGCCGCGATGTTCTGCACTACGCCGATCTCATTGTTGACGTGCATGAGGGAAACCAACACCGTGTCCGGGCGCAACGCGGCGGCAACTTGGGCTGGATCCAGCAATCCTTCCCGATCCGGAACCAGGTAGGTAATCTCCCAGCCGCGCCGCTCCAGCTCCCGGCAGGGATCGAGCACGGCCTTGTGCTCGGTGCGCGAGGTCACGATGTGACGGCCGCGCTCGCGGTAATACTGAGCGACACCAAAAATTGCCAGGTTGTTTGCCTCGGTAGCGCCCGAAGTCCAGACGATTTCGGGCGCGGCGGCGCCCACGGCCGCCGCGACCTGCGCCCGCGCCGATTCGACCAACGCGGCGGCAACATCGCCGTAGCCATGGCTCGACGATGCGGGATTGCCGAACTCCGTTTCGGAACGCAAAACCTCGGCCATGCGCGCCGCGACCAGGGGCTCGACCGGCGTGGTCGCGGCATGATCCAAGTACACCGGCATGCGCGCGGCGTTCATTTGCGCGAGCGTTGCGCGGATTGGCCGCGCCGGCCCTGCACGGCACTCAAGATTCCGCGCAGGATGTTGAGTTCATTGCGGTCGAGTTGCGCGCGGTTGAACAGGCGCCGCAGCCGCTCCATCAAATGCCCGGTCCGATCCTCGAAATCGATTTCATTGAGGACCTCGTTAAGGTGCGCATAAAAGTGCTCGACATCTCCCGACGGGGCCAGCGCCATTTCCAATTGCGTGTGCGATTGCGGCTGTTCCCGGGCCATGAAGATCTCGTACCCCGCCAACTGCACCGACATCGCAAGATTCAAGGAGCAATACTCCGGGTTGGCGGGAATGCGCACCAGCACATTGCACAGGTTCAAATCCTCGGTTGCCAGTCCATAGCGCTCCGAGCCGAACAGCAGCGCGGCGCGATTTTCTTGTGCCAATGCGACGACGCGTCCGGCGACATCGCGGGGCGTCGTGAACTCCCAATAATACGAGCGCGGCCGCGAGGTCGTGCCGGCGATGAAGGAACAATCCGCGACGGCCTCCTCGACGCTCTCCACGACGCGGGCGCCCGCCAAAATGTCATCCGCGCCCGCCGCCAATGCGGTCGATTCCGCGTGCGGAAATGATCGCGGCCGCACCAAAACCAGATCCGAGAGCGCCATGTTCTTCATGGCGCGCGCCACCGAGCCGATGTTTCCCGGGTGGCTGGGATCGATGAGTACTATGCGAACCAGGTTGGTCATAGGTGATATTCTAGCGCCCCAATATGCAACCCCTGCTCAATATCGCAATGCGCGCCGCGCGGCGCGCCGGCGATCTAATCGTAAAAAGCCTATCGCGCCTCGACTCGCTGAAGATCGACACCAAGGGCCGCAATGATTTCGTCACGGATATCGACCGCAAGGCCGAAGCGGACATCATCGCGACCATTCGCCGCAGTTATCCGCAGCACGCGGTGCTCGCCGAAGAGTCGGGCCGCAGCGGCGAGAATGAATTCGTGTGGATCATCGATCCGCTCGATGGCACCACCAATTTTCTGCATGGCTTCCCCACCTTCGCGGTCTCAATTGCGTTGGAACAAAAGGGCCGCCTACAGCACGCCGTGGTGTACGACCCGATGCGCCAGGAGTTCTTTACCGCCTCGCGCGGCGACGGCGCGCAACTGGAAGGCAAGAAGATCCGCGTCAGCGGTCAGCGCACCTTGGAAGGCGCGCTGATCGGCACCGGATTCCCCTTTCGCGCGGGCGCCACCTATGTCGATGAGTACCTGGCCATGCTCAAGGTGGTGATGTCGAGCGCCGCGGGCATTCGCCGGCCGGGCGCGGCGTCGTTGGACCTGGCTTACGTGGCGGCGGGAAGAATCGACGGCTTCTGGGAATTCGGGCTATCGCCCTGGGATACGGCGGCCGGGACCTTGCTCATCCAAGAAGCCGGCGGCCGCGTCGGCACCGCCACCGGCGCCGAGTATTCCCTCGGCGAGAATATCGTCGCCGGCAACCCGAAGGTCTATCAAGCGCTGCTCGAGGTCATCGGACCCCTAAC
>DATNNI010000128.1:0-2422 GCA_035601915.1 Xanthobacteraceae bacterium | reverse complement strand
ACCGGGACGGTAGCCGCGGTCGGCGCGGCTGCGGTGCTTGTCCCACTGATCGCCCAAATGAATCCCGACGCCTCGACGCTTGCGGCTGGCGGGCCGGTCGATCTCGATGTCTCCAAGATCGAGCCCGGCCAGCAAGTGGTGATCCGCTGGCGCGAACGGCCGATTTTCGTTTTCCACCGCTCGCCGGAAACGCTGAAAACGCTCCAAGATCCCAAGCTGGTGGGACAGCTTTCCGACCCGAATTCGGAGCAAATGCAGCAGGCGCCTTACGCCGTTAACTGGCACCGCTCCATCAAGCCCGAATACGGCATCGTGGTCGGAATCTGTACGCATCTCGGCTGCATTCCGATGTTCTATCCGCAACCGAACGCGACCTCTCCAGTTTCGGGCTGGCTGGGCGGTTATTTCTGCCCGTGCCACGGCTCCAAATACGACCCCGCCGGCCGCGTCTTTTCCGGCGTGCCGGCGCCGTACAATCTGCCGGTCCCGCCCTATCACTTCGTCAACGACACGACCGTCCGCATCGGCGAGAACCCGACCGACGCCGCCAATTGGGATTTTGGCTCGATCCGGCAACTCTGAACGCGCCGGGGCGCGCTAAGGCGTAAAGCTCGAAGCGGCGCGGGCCGGTCCGAACAGCCATCTCTAATGCTGGCTGCGGCACACGCGTTGCGACTACCGGGACAAAAATGAGCAGCATCGAACATCGGCCGCTGTCGGCCGCTTCCACTGCCGCGGGCGCGGGCTGGCGAACGCCAGTTCTGATCCTCGGTTTTGGTTGCCTGATCTCGCTGATGTCGTTCGGCCCGCGCTCATCGCTCGGCTTTTTTCTGACGCCGCTGTCGAACGCCAATCACTGGGGCCGCGACGTGTTCGGCTTCGCGCTGGCGCTGCAAAATTTGCTTTGGGGCATCGGCCAGCCGCTCGCCGGCATGATCGCCGACCGCTACGGTTCGGCACGCGTCCTGTGCGCCGGGGGCCTGATGTATGCGGCAGGGCTTGCGCTGATGTCACAGGCGGCAAGCGCGCCGGTGCTCGATGTTTCAGCGGGTCTTTTGATCGGCTTCGGCCTTTCCGGCACGTCGTTCATGGTCGTCCTAGCCGCGTTCGGCAAATTGTTGCCCCCCGAATGGCGTTCTCGCGCGTTCGGTTTTGGCACCGCGGCCGGTTCGTTTGGTCAATTCCTCTATTCGCCGCTTGCGGTCGCGCTGATGGACGGCTTCGGCTGGCAACAGACGCTGCTGATCTTCGGCGCCAGCACTCTCGCTATCCTGCCGCTGTCGCTGGCATTGACCACGCCAAAGACCGACGCGAAAGGAGCAGCGGCGCAATCGCTGCGCAGCGCGCTCGGCGAGGCCTTCGCGCACCGCTCCTACCTGCTGCTGGTGATCGGCTTTTTCACTTGCGGATTTCAGCTCGCTTTCATCACCGTGCACATGCCGTCCTATCTGGTCGATCGTGGACTGTCAGCGCAGGTCGGCGGCTGGACCCTTGCGGCGATCGGCTTGTTCAACATCATCGGATCGATTGCGTCCGGCTGGCTCGGCGATCGCATGCCTAAGCGGTACCTGCTCTCGTTCATTTATTTCGTGCGCGCGGCAGCGATCCTGGTCTTCATCTCCTTTCCGGTCACGGCTTTCTCATGCATCGCGTTCGGTGCGGTCATGGGGCTGATGTGGCTGTCGACGGTACCGCCGACCAACGGCATTATTGTCGTTATGTTCGGCACGCGCTGGTTGGCGACACTCGCGGGATTTGCCTTTTTCAGCCATCAAGTCGGCGGCTTCCTCGGCGTCTGGCTCGGCGGCGTCGTATTCGAGCGCACCGGGTCCTACACCCCGGTGTGGTGGCTCGCTATCTTGTTTGGCGTCCTCTCCGCGCTCATCAACATGCCGATTGTCGAAAAACCGGTCGCGCGGATAGCCCCCGTGCCGGCCTGAGTTCACTTTGATGCGCGAGGCGACCACGTCACGCGCCGGGTCGCGGCCGTTCGTTATAGCGGGCGCAACACTCGGCGCTGCAATAGCCGCTGGCACGGCGTGGCTCTGGACGCATTACGGTACGGCGGTGTTTTTCGAAACCATTCGCGCCGGCTTTGTCGCCTGCTTCGGCTGACACGGGCGCACGGAGGCGCCCGCCGGCCAATCCCGGGCGGCGCCGCGGAGCCGCCCCGCCCGATGGTAGTGCGTCAGTTTGAATTTCGGTGCGGTTGACAGATTCGCAAAGGGGGGAGTTGATGCCTGCATGGCCGATCATGAACTCTATCGTCGCCAGTTGTACGGATGGTGGTTCCCCTACTCCGAACGGTGGATGTTATCCGATATTGGCGGAACGCAATGGGTTCGACATGAGCGTTTCTACCCGTTTGCCACTCTTGGGTTAAGCGACTACGTTTCCAATGTAGTTGGGAGCACCCTCGCGG
>DATNNI010000127.1:0-6273 GCA_035601915.1 Xanthobacteraceae bacterium | reverse complement strand
GTGTTTCGCCCGACGGCAGCGTCAACGGCTCACGGCCCCGGGCTGTCAGTTCGAGCAGGCTGCCCCAACTCTCCTTCTCTGGTCCGGATATGGTTCCAGAACCAATCAGGTCGCCAATTTCGAGGTTGCAGCCGTTGCTCGCATGATGCGCCACCATCTGCGCCACGGTCCAATACATGGACGCAAAGTTGGTTTGGGTCAGACGAAGCGGCGTGGTGCCGGCGCCCCGCATGGCCTCCGTTGCCAGGTACGCTTCCAGCATGACGTTGAGGCCGCCTTCCGCCCGATCAGCCGCGTCATCGAGATGCGGCAGCGGTTGCGGATCGCCGGCCGGCCGGGAAAACGCAGCCGTCCGAAACGGCGCGAGCGCTTCCGCAGTGACAACCCAGGGCGATACGGTGGTGGCGAAATTCTTACCGAGAAACGGACCGAGCGGTTGATACTCCCAACCCTGCACGTCGCGCGCCGACCAGTCGTTGAGCAGGCAAAAGCCGAAAATGTGCTCGGCCGCGTTGCCAACCGGGATGGTTTCGCCAAGCCTCGTCGGCACGCCGACGTAGAAGCCGAGTTCGAGCTCGAAATCGAGATTGCGCGAGGGGCCGTAAGTCGGAACATCCTCGTTCGCAGGCTTGCGCTGACCCTGCGGCCGCTTCACCGCCGTGCCGCTCACTCGAATTGACGAGGCGCGCCCGTGATAGGCAACCGGAACGTATTTGTAATTCGGCAATAACGGGTTCTCCGGCCGAAATGCCCGCCCGGCATTGGTGGCGTGAAAAACGGATGCGTAAAAATCGGTAAAGCCGCCGATTGCAACCGGCAGCATCAATTCCGCTTGCGCCATTGGCGTCAAATGCCGCTCCAGCCGGGCGTCTTTTTGATCGGCGCTCAAAGCCCGCGAAAGCGATAAGCGCAGCGTCGACCACGCTTCGGGGCCAAGCGACATCAATTGATTGAGGTGTGGACCTGCGCAGTTTCGCGCCGCGGCCGCCGCCGGACCGTCGAAGCAAGACGCGGCAGCGGCCACATCGAGAATTTGATCGCCGATCGCCACCCCGATGCGCTGAGTCGCACCCGGCGCGGGACAATATGCACCGAATGGAAGATTCTGAATCGGAAACTCGGCATCCGCTGCGTTCGCATTGGCAACAAAGCTTTGCCGGGCCGGATCGTGTGTTTCGTTGAGAGCGTTTGTC
This sequence comes from Xanthobacteraceae bacterium, assembly GCA_035601915.1. Lineage (GTDB taxonomy): Bacteria > Pseudomonadota > Alphaproteobacteria > Rhizobiales > Xanthobacteraceae > BOG-931. The sequence goes on along the minus strand of DATNNI010000127.1, from coordinate 5,080 downwards.
ATTTCAATATCGCAATCCAAACATCAGGAGGAAACCTCGTGGGCATGCAGCTCCCGCCGGCGCTGGTTGTCGCCCTGCCGCCTCTTCGCTTCCGCATCAATCGCGCGGGCGAGCTCGGAATGATGCGCCATGACAGTGCGAAAATCCGCCAAGTCGAGAACCAATAGCGTCGAGGAATTGGTGGTGGAGACGTTCGCCGTGCGGGTCAAATCGCCGAGCAAGGCGAGCTCGCCGAAAAAAGCGCCGGCCCCCAGGCGGATGGGCGCCGGTTCGACGTCGACCTCCACCTCGCCTTCCGCGATAAAGTACATGCAGTCACCGACTTTGCCCCGGCGAATGACGGCGGTCCGCGCCGGGACTTCAACGCGACGCATCATGTGGGTGATCTCGGTGATCGCCGAGGGATCGAGCGTCTGCAGAAACGGCACCTTGCTGACCAGATCCCAAGTCTGGATGAAATTGCGACGCCGGTTTTCCGCGGCAAACCCGGTGGCCAAAATGCCGGTCCACAATCCAAAAGTGGCGATTCCGCAGATCATGACCATGGCGCCGAGCAGACGACCGAGCGCGGTGAGCGGCACCTCGTCGCCATACCCCGTCGTCGTCAGCGTCTCCACCGCCCACCACAGCGCCGCCGGGAGCGTTCCGAACACCTGCGGCTGATTTTGACGCTCAAGGGCGTACATCGCGGCGGATGCCAGAAATAGCGCGATGAGGAACAGCACCAGCACGCTGGCAAGGGCGTTTGCCTCGACGACAAAGACGCGGCCAAGCTGCGCGAAACCCGGCGAGTCCTGAGTGAGCTTGAGCACCCACAATGCCGCCAAGAGCCAGGCGGTTTCGGGGGTTATTCCGCAAACAAGCGCAAGCGGCACCGGAACAATGCTGAGAACGTCGATGACGCCGGCCGGTGTGCCCAAATAGCTGCGCGCTCTTCCCGCGCGCCGTGCGGCGCTTATGCGGACGATGCCGTCGAACACAAAATAACCGAGACAGAGCCATAGGCCGATATTCAACCAGAGGCCGAACGAACCGCGCAAATCGGGTACGGTCAGCATGGTCATGCCGAGGAGGCCTGCTCCCAGAGCCACGTAACGCGTCATCGCCGACACCACAAAACGGCGGATCGATGCCGTATACCGGGAGAAAGCGGAAACAGCGCCAGACATTGGCGGGCTCACCGTCTGATTGCCTGCATGCCGCCAAATTACGCTGTCAGAGCTTACCCCGCCAGCCGAAATTGCACGATCGGAGCTGGCCCCCATTAGCCAAATAAGCAGGCGATGCTATCGTGAACGCGCAAAGGCTAAAGAAATTACGAAGTAAGAATTTTTCCAAGCAGCCTTTGGCTGCGGCCCGTTAAGGTACATGGAGGAAGTCCATGCACTGGACTGATTTGATCAACAGTACCGCGTCGCTGTTTATCGTCGCCACCGCTTCTACCAAAACGATGGTGCCGCTCCGAAGCCTCGCAATCATCGCTAATTGTTTTTTGATCGTATACTTCGCGCTGGCGCACGCGTTCCTTCCACTGCTGTTGCAACTATTCGCCCTGCCTATCAACGCCTATCGCCTTTACCAAATGCTCGTCCTGATCCGCCGGGTGCGCGAAGCCGTTCGAAGCAAACCTTCGCTGGACTGGCTCAAGCCGTTCATGTCTGAACGGCATTTTAGAAAGGGCGATCTCCTGTTTGCCAAGGGCGAGCCGGCCGACGACATGTTCTGTACTGTGACGGGACGTTATGTGCTGGTCGAGCTCGGCGTCGAGGTCGAGCGAGGTGAAGTCGTGGGCGAGCTCGCGATGCTTTCGCCGGACAATAAGCGCACTGCGACACTCGAATGCATCGAAGACGGCAAAGTTCTGTCGATCACCTATGAGCAGGTCGAGGAGCTGTATTACCAGAACCCGACGTTCGGCTTCTATTTTCTGCGCTTGGCAACGGCGCGTTTGTTCGACAACGTCGCCCGGCTCGAGGGCGAGCTGGCCCGCCGGGCCCCGGCTGTCCAGCCATGAACTTTAGCCCTACATCGCCACGATCGGCTGCGCGCCGAGCATCGGCTCACGCGGCGCCACGCCAGCAAACAGCGACCCCTCATTGAACCATGACGCGGGCGCAGGATGCCCCCACAAGGTTTGCCGCCGCGGATCAAGCAGCGACCAGCGGATCGGCGCGTGATCGCGATCGACGGTCAGATAATCGGAAGTAAACAACTCCACCCGGTGCCCGTCCGGATCGCGCACGTAGAGGAAGAACGCATTGGAAATGCCATGGCGGCCCGGTCCGCGCTCCATATTGGCGAGATAGCCGCTGGACGCCATCACGTCGCAAATGTGGACGATATCGAGCACGCCCGGCGTCCATAATCCGATGTGATGCAGGCGCGGGCCGAAGCCATTGGTGAACGCAAGATCGTGCACATTGCCTTTGCGGTGCATCCATACCGCCCAAAGCTTTGCGTCGTCACCGTCCGTTTCGGTGTACTCGGTCAGGCGGAAACCGAGCTCACGGTAAAAGTCATAGCTCTGCTGGACGTCCGGCGTGAAGCAATTAAGATGGTCGATGCGTTGAATGCGCGCGCCGCGATGCGCTTCATATTTCTGCAGCATGCTTTCAGCTCGATCCATTTGCGCGCAGAGGTCGAGCGGCATGCCTAGCGGGTCGGCGGTTCGCAAGGTGCGGCCTTGGTGCGGTATATCCGGAAAGGCGGCCGGCAGGTTGCGGCGGCCGAACCAGAATGCGGCGCGATCGAGGTCCTCTTCGCTCGCAACCCTAAAACCGAGCGCGCTGACTTCAGCCTCGCGGGATCGGCGCAAGACGATCGAATGGTGGCCCCTCTCCTCTATGCCGCGGAGATAGAGGGCGTCCTTGCTTTCGTCGCTGACCAAAAGCCCAAGGCAATCGACATAAAAGGCGCGGGAGCGGCCGAGATCGCTCACGCCCAGTTCGACATGGCTCGCACGTACAACGTTGAAAGGCGGGTCGAAGACCGGATCGCTGAGGGGCATGCGCTATCGCCGTTGACGGTTGGTGCGGCGACTTCTAACACATCGCCCGGAGGGGAAGCGATATGCGGCTTGCAAGCTACAAAATGCGCGGCCGGCCGAGCTTTGGCGCGGTCGTAGGCGACGGCGTCGTCGATTTGCGCTCGCGGTTGAGCCGGTTCACCAGCCTGCTCGATGTGCTTCGCGCCGGCGCCCTGGATGAAGCTGAGGCGGTAATCGGCGGCGTACGCCCTGATCTGCCGCTTTCGGAAGTCGAACTGCTGCCGCCATTGGCGGCGCCTGAGAAAATTCTCTGTGTCGGCATCAATTATGCCAACCGCGGCAAAGACTACGACCTCGCCGAGAACCCCAAATATCCGAGCATGTTTTACCGCGCTCCCAATTCGCTTGTCGGGCACGGTCAAAACCTCGTCAGGCCGAAGGTTTCCGAGCAGCTCGACTATGAGGGCGAGATCGCCATGGTCATCGGCCGCGAATGCAAAAACGTCGCCAAGGAAGCGGCACTCGAAGTGATCGCCGGGCTGACGTTATGCAACGAAGGTACGATCCGCGATTGGCTCCGTCACGGCCGGTTCAACGTCACCCAGGGCAAGAACTTCGACGCGAGCGGCAGCATCGGGCCGTGGATCCAAACCGACATCGACTTAACGAAACCGTTGCACCTGATTGTGCGCAAAAATGGCGAAGTCACGCAGGATGAGACCACGGACAACATGGTCTTCACCTTCGCCGATCTGATTGTCTACATCACGACCGTCATGACCTTAAAGCCGGGCGACATCATCAGCACCGGCACGCCGGTTAGAAAAGATTCCAAGCCGGGAACCGCTATTTGGCTGAAGCCCGGAGACGTTATTGAGATTGAATGCCCGGACATCGGCGTGCTGCGCAATCCTGTCGCCGACGAGGCGTGAACGGGACGATGCGCGCGGCTTGCGTCATCGGCTGGCCGGTCGAGCATTCGCGCTCACCGCTCATTCATAATTATTGGCTCAATCGCTACGGCATCTCAGGAGTGTACCGCCGCGAACTTGTGCCCCGAGAAGAATTTGCATCCTTCGTCCGATCGCTGCCGGAACGCGGCTATGTCGGAGCCAATGTGACGGTGCCGCACAAGGAAGCCGCCTTTGCATTGTCAGAGGCCGACGAGCGAGCGCGCGCGGTGGGCGCGGTCAACACGCTGTGGTTCGACGGCGGTGTTTTGCGCTCGACCAATACCGACGTCGAAGGCTTCCTCGCCAATTTGGACGCCTGCGCGCCGCAATGGGAGCGCGGCGACGGCAACGCGATCGTGCTCGGCGCCGGCGGCGCGGCGCGCAGCGTCATTCACGGTCTTCTGGCGCGCGGGCTCCCGCATATCGCCGTCGCCAATCGCACGGCCGCCCGCGCCGAAGCGATGCGCCAGACTTTCGGCGCGCGGGTGCGGCCGATCCACTGGGAAGAGATCGGGACCGCGCTTTCCGACGCAGCGCTCCTGGTCAACACCACGACGCTCGGCATGAAGGGGCAACCCGCCCTCGCAATCGAGGTCGCCCGCTTGCCTGAGCACGCCATTGTCGCCGACCTCGTCTATGTGCCGGTTCTCACCCCGCTTCTTTCGGCTGCGAAAAGCCGCGGTCTTCGTACGGCCGATGGGCTCGGCATGCTCCTGCACCAAGCCGTCCGCGGCTTTGCGCTCTGGTTCGGCACGACGCCTGAGGCGACACCTGAGCTTCGCGCCATGGTCGAAAAGGACCTCGGTGCTTCGCGGTGAAACATCGCTACGATAAAGCCGGGATAACGCAGTTGTGTCCGCGGCTGTCAAACGACATCCGTTAGCATCCGCACCGCAGACTGAAATCTGTATTCAACTGGGAGGGTGAACATGACAGGGATGACATGGAGGACGGTGGGCGCGAGCGCTCTTGCCCTCCTCTTCGCGAGCTCGATGGCGGCGGCGCAAGCGCCTCTGCGCGTGCGCGGCACCATCGAGAGTGTCGACGGCCCGAACTTGAGCGTGAAAGCGCGCGATGGCGCCATGATGAAAGTGAAGCTGACCGACGACGCGAAGGTCCTCACGCTCGACAAGAAATCGCT
>DATNNI010000126.1:0-2614 GCA_035601915.1 Xanthobacteraceae bacterium | reverse complement strand
ACGCGCTCGACATGATCGTTCGCGTTAACGGCGAGGAACGCGGCCGCGGCAATTCGCGAGAGATGCACTGGAAATACGAGGACTGCATCGCCTTCGTATCTCGCAACGAAACCGTGCACCCCGGCGAATTGTTTTGCTCGGGCACGGTCGGCAACGGCTCGGGTCTCGAAATCGGGCGCTACGTCGAGCCCGGCGAAGTCGTCGAGCTTGAAGTGGAAAAAATCGGCGTGCTACGCAATCGCATTGTGCGCGGCTGAAAAAAGATCAGTTTGGAGGAAATCATGGTGCAGAAAATTCGCCGCTTCGTCACCGGACACAACGCCGCCGGCAAGGCGATCGTGATGATCGACGATCACGCGCCCAATGCCACCGAGATCAAGGGCTGGCCAGGCCTCGGCGTCACCGAGCTGTGGGTGACCGACGAAATGCCAATCGACAATCACGGCTCCAAGGATCGCTCGCTGCGCCCGATGCGTCACGATCCGACCCCGACGGGCACCATCTTCCGCGTGGTCGAGATTCCGCCGGAAAGTTCCAGCAGCAAGATCGACCCCAGCGCCGCGTTCGGACATCTCGGCTCCACGAACAAGCCAAAGGCGGAGGATTCGGCGAGACACCCGACCATGCATAAAACCGACTCCATCGATTACCTGGTGGTCATCTCCGGGTCGATGCACATGCTCATGGAAGAAGGCGAAGTGGAGCTCCATGCCGGCGATTGCATCGTGCAGCGCGGCACCAATCACGCTTGGGTCAACAGGAGCGGCGCGCCTTGTTTGCTCGCGGCGGTGCTCATCGATGCCAAGCCGGCGCCGTGATCGGCGAACGGAGCGCGAATGAACCTGGCGGGTTGGGTCGAAAAATGGGGACGCGCCGCGCCTGATCGGACGGCGATCGCGATCGGCCGCGACACCCACTCGACTTACCGGCAATGGGCGGCGCGTTCACGCGCGATGGCGGGCAACCTCGCCGCCGCCTGTCCGCAGCAGGGCCGCGTCGCAATCGCCATGACCAACCGGCCGGAGTTCCTTGAAGCTCTGTTCGCGATCTGGCACGCCGGCCTGGTCGCGGTTCCGATGAATGCAAAGCTTCATCGCGTTGAGTTTGGCTACATCGTCGGCGACACTGAAGCTTCACTCATTCTCGCCAGCCCCGATCGCGACGATGACGTGGCACCGCACGGCCGCACAATCGTCACCGGCACTGCCGATTGGCGCAAGCTCGCCGAAGGCGACGGCATCGACATCGTGCCGCGCCGCCGCGACGATCTCGCCTGGCTGTTTTACACCAGTGGCACGACCGGCCGTCCCAAGGGCGCGATGCTCACCCACGGCAACATGATGGAGCAGACGCTCGCTTACTTCGCCGAAATCGAACCGGTCGGTTCCGACGATGCGGTTATGCATGCGGCGCCGATGTCGCACGGATCGGGATGTTACGGCCTGCCTTTCGTCGCGATGGGAGCGAAAACCGTCATTCCAGAAAGCGCCGGCTTCGATCCGGAGGAAATCGCGCAAATCCTGTCCGCTCACGGCAATGTCAGTTTTTTCGCCGCCCCGACCATGGTCAGCCGTCTCATCAACCACGGCGGCTTTGCCGCCGCCGACCATCGCGGCCTGCGCACCATCATTTATGGCGGCGCGCCCATGCATTTTGAAACATTGCAGGCGGCGCTGAATATGCTCGGACCGAAGCTCGCGCAAATCTACGGCCAGGGTGAGGTCCCCATGACCATCACCGCGTTGTCGAAGGAACTTCATGCCGACCGGACCCGGCCACGCTGGCGCGAAATCATGGGCTCGGTCGGACTGCCGCGCGCCAACGTCGAGGTGCGCGTCGCCGATGACGCCGATCGTTCCTTGCCGGCCGGCGACATCGGGGAAATTCTGGTGCGCGGCGAAGTGGTGATGAAAGGCTACTGGAATAATCCGCAAGCGACCGCCGAGACCTTACGTTCCGGCTGGTTGCGTACCGGCGACATGGGCGCATTCGATGCCGAAGGTTTCCTCACGCTGAAGGATCGTTCAAAGGATATGATTATGAGTGGCGGCAGCAACATTTATCCGCGCGAGGTCGAGGAGATTTTGCTGCGGCACCCGGGCGTTCTGGAAGTGTCCGTCATCGGCCGCCCGCATGCTGACTGGGGTGAGGAAGTCGTCGCTTGCGTGGTGCCCCACGCCGAGCAAAAAGTGTCCGTGGACGAACTTGACGCCTTGTGCCTTTCCGCCATCGCGCGATTCAAACGTCCGCGGCACTACGTCTTTCTCGACGCGCTGCCGAAGAACAATTACGGCAAGGTATTGAAAACCGAGTTGCGGCGGCGCGACAATGCGCGCGACGTTTGACGCGCAGCGGTCCGCGTTTGCGCGTGAAAATGCGCCGTCGCTGCAGCAGCGGCGCAGCGACCTAACAAAGCTCAGAGACGCGGTCGAAAAGAATGCCGATAGGCTCGCCGCGGCGATCTCGGCCGACTTTGGCAATCGCTCGCGCCACGAGACCGCGATCAGCGAAGTCGTTCCCGTGCTGGCGGCGATCCGCTACGCACGCCGCCATCTTCGCGGCTGGATGCGGCCAAAGCGCGTGGCGGTCTCTCTTGAACTCCTGCCCGGCCGCG
>DATNNI010000125.1:0-2746 GCA_035601915.1 Xanthobacteraceae bacterium | reverse complement strand
ATGTGCGGCGGCGATGCGGCGCCCTTCGCCAGCGCCGAGAAAGTCATTTCTACTTACGCGCGCGCCTGCAACCTGATCGGTGCGTCGGGCTCAGGCCAGCTCGCCAAGATGGCGAACCAGATTTGCATCGCCGGCGTCGTCCAGGGTCTTTCCGAGGCGCTGCATTTCGCGCAGCGGGCCGAGCTCGACATTGAAAAACTCGTCGCCACCATTTCCAAGGGCGCCGCGCAATCCTGGCAGATGGAGAACCGCTACAAGACCATGGTGGCGGGCAAATTCGATTTCGGTTTCGCGGTCGACTGGATGCGCAAGGATCTCGCCATCTGTCTGGCCGAGGCGCGACGAAACGGCGCCCACCTCCCCGCCACCGCGCTGGTGGATCAGTTTTATTCGCAAGTGCAGAAAATGGGCGGCCGGCGCTGGGACACGTCCAGCCTGATCGCGCTGTTGCAGCGGTGAGCAAAGCCGAGGCAGCGAACCATGCTTAGGCCACGACCTTTAGGGCCTTTTGCCTTTGCAGCAACTGCGCAGCCTGCGCCGCAGGCACCGGCTTGCTGAACAGATAGCCCTGCACCTCAGTGCAGCCTTCTTTCTTGAGCTTCTCAAGCTGCTGTTGGGTTTCAACACCTTCGGCGGTCGTCTTCATGCCAAGGCTGCCGCCCAGCCCCGTGACGGCGCGGACGATGGCCATCGACTCCGGGCGATCGAGTTCGTGGACGAACGAACGGTCGATCTTGATCTTATCGAACGGAAATTTCTGCAAATAGGCCAGGCTCGAATATCCCGTTCCAAAATCATCCATGGAAATACTCACGCCGAGGCTGCGCAGCTCATCGAGGACCCCGATGTTTGATTCGGTATCCTGCAACAACACGGCCTCCGTGATCTCGACCTCGAGGCGGCGTGCCGGTAAACCTGCAGCGCCAAGTGCCGCGACGACATCAAGCACGATCGCCCGGTGTCTGAATTGCGCTGGGGAAAGATTTACCGCGACTTGGATATCATCCGGCCATTTCGCCGCTTCGAGGCAGGCCTGCTTCAGCACCCAGGCGCCGATCTGGCCGATGAGCCCGATTTCTTCGGCGATGGGGATGAACTCCATCGGCGGAACCATGCCTCGCTCGGGATGGTGCCAGCGCAGAAGCGCTTCGAAGCCGGTGATTTTTTCAACGTTGAGTGCGATGAGCGGCTGATAATAGACTTCGAACTCCCCACGCACGAGCGCTCGGCGCAGGTCGATCTCTATCGCCCTGCGCGCCTGCATCCTGGCGTCCATGTCCGGCTCGAAAAATCGCCACGAGTCGCGACCATCGCTTTTCGCGCGATAAAGCGCCATGTCTGCGTTTTTGAGAAGCTTGTCCGGATCGCTTGCGTCGTTGGGCGCGATGGCAATGCCGACGCTGGCGCCGATCACGACATGATGCCCGTCAAGCTCGAAGGGCTTCGCGATCTCGGCAATCAGGCGTGTCGCTAGCGCGGTGGCGCCAAACGGCTGCTCCGTGCCGGCCTGCACGATGGCAAACTCGTCGCCGCCGAGCCGCGCCACAAGATCGCTCGGACGCGCCGAAGCCTGCAATCGATCGCCAACGACCCGTAACAGAGCATCACCGACCGGATGACCTAGCGTGTCGTTGACCACCTTGAAACGATCAAGATCGATACACAGGACGGCGAGCTTCTCGCGATCGACACTTTCGAGCGCCTTGACGAGATGTTCCCGGAAAAGAACGCGGTTGGGCAGATTAGTAAGCGCGTCGTAATGCGCCATATGCGCGATCTGCGCCTCCGCCCGGCGGCGCGCGGTGATGTCCTCGTGGGTAGACATAGAGCCGCCACCGGAAAGCGGCTGGTGCAAGACGGAAATGGTTCTCCCGTCTCGCGTTGTGCGGGTCATATGCCACGGCTCGGGCTCTCGCGCGGCAGCTAGCCGCTGCTCCACGAAATCGGGACCAAGGTCGTCGCCGAAATCGCCGTTCTTTGCTCGGTAATCCAACGATGTCCGCATCGGCGTGCCCGGAAGAACCATGTCAACGGGCAAACGATATATTTCCGCAAATCGTTGGTTGGTCACGATAATGCTCTGCTTATCGTCGACCATGCAGAACCCTAGTGGCATATTGTTCACGGCGGCGTTGAATCGCTCGTATTGCTGGCGCACCAACGCGCGGAAACCGTGGTCACGCCGGCGGGCGATACGGAGAATGAAATCAAAGAGGATCACCAGCCCGATGCCAGTTACAAACGCGCAAAGGGTCACCGCCAGGACACTTGTTTGGACATGCGCTAGTTCGTTTAGGCGCTGCACGGCCGCGGCATGATGTGCGTCGGAAGCGGCGAAAACCTGAGCTTCCATGTCATCAAATTTGGGGTCGACGTCGGTTCGATCGAGTTCGTTGGCACGGGTCAGGTCGCCGGCATCCACCGCAGCGAACATGCGGTCAATTGAAAGCAGATATTCCTTGTGTATCGCAAGCGCATCGTTGATCAGCGAGCGATCGGCCGGCTCGCCCATTCCCCGCGCCCGCTCCATCGCCGCTAACAGTGAGGTGGCGGCCCCGTGATGCTTGCCAAGCACCTCCGCGCTTGACTGGAGTCGATACTTTCGGTTCAGGGATTCTTCGGCTGCCACCGCGAAACGGGCCTGCTCGAACGCGTCGCTCAGCTCGCTGGAGCGCTTCGCCGCGTTCGCCGCCCGATTAGTCGAGAACTCTCCCCACAGGGCGAAAATTTAAAAGACGATCAGCAA
>DATNNI010000124.1:0-3012 GCA_035601915.1 Xanthobacteraceae bacterium | reverse complement strand
TGTTCTCCATGACCCGGCAAGCCATTCAGATGGGTCTGTGTCCGCGCTCCCTGATCGTGCCGACATCGAGCGACGAAGAGGGCCAAGTCTACCTTCCGACTGCGAATTGGCTGCTCATGGCCGGCACCATTTTGGTCGTGGTCATGTTCCGGAGCTCAGACGCGCTAGCCTCCGCTTATGGCATTGCCGTTTCGGGAACGATGCTGGTCACCACCATGTTGCTGTATCGAGTGGCCGTCCACCGATGGAATTGGCCTCCTGTCGTCGCCGCTCTGGTAATCGCCGTGATCGGAGGCATCGAGGCAATTTTCCTTGTCTCCAACTCGCTCAAGATAACGCAAGGCGGATGGTTTCCGCTTGTCATCGGCGCGGTGATCGCGACATTGATGCTGTGCTGGCGGAAAGGCATGTTGGTCATGCGCCAGCGGCTCCTGGAAATGTCGATACTGCCGCTCGATCGTTTCCTCGGTTATGTCGACGATTTAGTCATCGGCCGCGCGCCGGGGCTGGGTGTGTGGCTCACCAAGGTCCAGCATGGCGCTTCGCCGATGCTGATCCGTCATCTCCAGCATAATCGGGTTTTTCATCAGCGGGTGTTGCTCCTGGGCTACGTCTTCGAACGCCGCCCGCGCGTTCCGTTTGCGGAGCGACACAAAGTCGAGAATGTCGGACACGGCTTTTATCGCGGCCAGGTGCGGCTCGGCTTCATGCAAACGCCCGACATTCCCCGTACGCTGGAGAACTTCCGTCTGCTCGGCTTTGATGGCGATCTCGACCAGAAGCACTATTACGTGGCGCACGAGACTATTGTTCGGCGCGAGAAGGGATCGGCGATGGGTCGCATTCCCTTTGCGATCTTTTCATTCCTCAGCAAGATCGCAAGCCGCGCTCCGGACTATTTCAAAATACCCAATGATGGGGTGATCGAAGTCGGATTCCGCATCGAGATATAGGCATCGCTTGACAAGAAGCCTCTAAAGCGGCGGACTTAACGACGATACCAAATTCTTGGAGGAAAAGCCGTGCGCTTTGCCATCGCCTCTAGTCTTGCCGTAGTTGCCCTCGCACTCCATTGGTCGCCTGCGTCCGCGGAAATGTCCGGAGGCAAGGTCAAGGTGGGCGTGCTGACGGACCTCTCCGGACCATACGAGCAGAATTCAGGCGTCGGTTCTGTCGAGGCCGCGAAGATGGCGGCGGAGGAGTTCGGCGGCAATGTCAACGGCGTACCGATCGAGATTGTATCCGCTGATCACCAGAACAAGCCCGATATCGGCGCCGCTATCGCGCGCCGCTGGTTCGACCTTGATGGCGTAGACGCGATCGCCGATCTGGTCAATTCGGCGGTAGGCTTTGCGGCGCTGGAAGTCGCCAAGACCGACAACAAGGCGGTGCTGCTCACCAGCGCCGGATCGGCCGACTTTACCGGCAAGGCGTGCGCGCCCAACAATTCGGTTCATTGGGTCTACGACACCTACGAGATGGGGTCGGCGATCGGTCAGGCTTTGCCGGAGCTCGGCAAAACCTGGTTCTTCATTACCGCCGACTATGTGTTTGGCCGCGCGCTGCAAGATGGCGCCACCGCCTTCATCGAAAAGAACGGCGGTAAGGTTCTGGGCTCCGTCCGCCATCCGCTCGGCACCAGCGACTTCTCGTCGTTCATGCTGCAGGCGCAGGCGTCAAAGGCCGATGTCGTCGCCATCGCCAACGGCGGCGACGACGCCATTAACGCGGTCAAGACCGCGCGTGAATTCGGTCTCACTGATAAACAAAAGGTCGTGCCGTTCGGACTGGATTCGCTGCCGGCAATCCACGCCACCAGTCTGCCGCTCGCCCAAGGCATGATGTATGTGTCGCCATGGCTGCCCGGCCGCGACGAAGCGGCAAAAATCTTCTTCGCCAAATTCATGGAGCGCCGCAAAACGGCGCCTTCGACCTTTCAGGTAGGCACGTATTCAGCGGTTCGCAGTTACCTCAAGGCGGTCGAAGCGACCAACTCCGACGATCCGAAGATCGTCATTGCCAAGATGCGCGAGATGCCGGTGAACGACGCGTTCACGCCGAACGGCCGGCTGCGGCCGGACGGGCGCATGGTGCACGACGTCTATCTGGTGCAAATCAAATCACCGGCCGAGTCCCAGGGCGAGTGGGATTTGCTGAAGCTCGTTGCCACCATCCCGGGCGAGAAGGCGTTCCGGCCGCTGGAAGACGGCGGCTGTCCGGCGCTCGCGCACTGACGTCTCATTGAGCCGATGCCGGATTTCTACGACGATCTCGAGACGCGCGCCCCGGATGCACGCGAGCGCGACCAGTTCGCCGCATTGCCCGATCTGATTGCGCGCGCCCTGAGCGCGCCGGGTTGGGGGGAGCAACTCGACGGCGCCGAAGCAAAGTCGATCACGTCGCGCGCGGCGCTCGCCAAACTCCCTATTCTGCGCAAATCAAACCTGAAGGAGCTGCAATCTATGCGCCCGCCGCTTGGCGGATTTTCGGTGACCGCGCCGGGGAGGCTCAAACGCCTGTTGGTGTCGCCCGGGCCGATCTTCGAGCCGGAAGGGCACGGCAAGGATTTTTGGAATTCGGCGCGCGCGCTTTTTGCCGCCGGCTTTCGCGCCGGCGATATCGTCCATAACAGTTTTGCGTATCACTTGACGCCCGGCGGCTTCATCCTTGAGGCGGGCGCGCACGCGCTTGGCTGCGCCGTCATTCCCGGCGGAGTCGGCAACACCGAGCAGCAGATCGAGGCGATCGCCCATCTCAGGCCGAACGGCTATACCGGCACGCCGGATTTTCTAAAAATCCTGCTCGATGCGGCGGACAAAACCGGCAAGGATTTGTCCTCGATCACGCGCGCCCTGGTTTCCGGCGCCGCGTTGCCATCCTCGCTGCGCAACGAACTCGGATCGCGCGGCGTTGCGGTGCTCCAGTGTTATGCCACGGCCGAACTGGGCGTCATCGCGTACGAAACGCCGGCGCTCGAAGGCATGGTCGTCAACGAAAGCGTCATTGTCGAGA
>DATNNI010000123.1:0-6510 GCA_035601915.1 Xanthobacteraceae bacterium | reverse complement strand
GCACGCGGCGCCTCCCGCGGCAGCGGCCGCCGCCGCAGCGCACTAGGTTTCCGTCAACCAGCCAGCTCGCGTAGCGACGCTTCGGCGCGGCGCTGAAAGAGGATGGCTCCCTGCCGCCGCCCGATATCAGCCGCCGTCGTGAATGCCTGCCGCGCCTGCTCTTTATTGCCGCGGTCGATGGCGAGCAGACATTCGCCGCGCAGGCGATAAATTTCAGGCAGGTAAAGTCCTACGCCCGGTTCGTCGATCCCGGCAATAGCGTCATCAAGATAAGCAAGGCCGTCGGCCGACCGACCGACGGCGAGCAGAACCTCGCCCGCCAGGCCGAGATAGACCTGCGGCACCGGACCCACTCGCGTTGCGCTATCGATCTCGGTGTCAATCAATCGCGCTGCCTCGGCAGTTCCCGTGCCGGCCCAGGCCAAAAGCAGTAGACTGCTTGCCCGCCATGCCTGAAGGCCAAATTTTTCCGCCAACGTCAACGCGCGCTGCGCACAATAGGCCGTAGCTTCGTGATCGCGTGCCATCTGATGGCCCATCGCGATATTGTAGAGCGCATGGGCGATCGTGTTGGGGTGGTCGAGCGTTTCGGCAAGGGCGAGCCCGCGCACCTGCAGATCCTTCGATCGCTCCCGATCGCCTGCCATCTGCAGCGCAAGCGACGAGCACACGTGTGCACAAACGCCCGGATCGTGCCCGCCGAAGGCAATGCCCAGATGGCGGTGCCGGGCTAGATCATACGATTCAATTCCGCGACTGCCGTCGGCGATCGCGGACGCGACTTCGCCGCGAAAAATGGCTGTCGACCAGCGGCAATGATAGGCTTCAAGCAATAGATCGCCGTCGCCCGAGCGCTGCGCGAGTCGCACTAGCTCCTGCGCCCGATCCCGCGCGAGGGCGGTCCTGCGCCCAAGATTGGCATTGAGCCACAGGCCCCATTTGGCTCGATAGGCGGCGTTGCCATCTCCAAGATTTTCGGCGATTTCGGCTGCGCGGCGATAGGCTTCTTCTGCAGCAGCGCTCTGCATGCCATGGACGATTCCACGCGCCACGCCCAGCTTCAGCAGCAAATCCAATTGGTGTCGCATCGCTTCTGGCGAAGGAAGCAAGGCCTCGGCGGCTTTGAGGCCGGCGGAAAAATTCGCAATTGCTTCATTGTAGGCAGACCGGCTAAGTGCGCGGTCGCCTGCGCGCATGCGATACTCGCACGCCTTTTCGTTCAGCCCGGCCTCGCCAAAATGATGCGCGAGCAACTCCGGCTCGTTTGCCGCCGCTTCGGGGAAACCCTCTTCCAGCACGCGAGCGGTTCGCTCGTGCCATTCGCGCCGGCGTGCCATTAGCAGGCTTTCATAAGCCGCGTCGCGCAGGAGCGCGTGCTTGAAGCTGAATCGCTGCTCTGTGCCGCCGCCTTCCGGAAAGACGATGCCGGTGGCGACGAGTTTGGCGAGCGCGGCCTCAAGTTCGGCGCCGGGTTTCGGCGACACCGCTTCCAGCAACGGCAGCGAAAACTGCCGGCCAATAACGGCCGCGACCTGAGCTATTTCACGCGCCTCGCCAAGACGGTCGAGGCGTGCCGCCAGCGAATCCTTGAGTGACGCTGGCACCGCACCACCCCCCTCGCCCGCCGACTCCACCACGCTCTTGGTCAATTCCTCGACAAACAACGGAACGCCGTCAGTTTTTTCGACGATTGCCGCGACGGTGTCGCGCGATAGTCCATGCGATGCGGCGATGCCGGCAATCAGATCGGCACAGTCGGTCCGCCCGAGGCGGCCAAGCGTCAGGAAGGTCGATTGTGCGCGCGTGAGCCAGGGCGGCGCGAAATCCGGCCGGGCGGTGACGACAATCAACAGCCGCGCCCGGGCGATGCCGTCAGCAATACGGGTGAGCAATTCCAGCGTAGTGGCGTCGCTCCAATGCGCGTCTTCAACGATCAGCACCATGGGTTTGGCTTCGCCGCGCCGGACGATCTCGTCGGCCAATAGCCCAATCGTCGCCATTTTGCGCTGCGCGGGCATCGGCGATCCCGGTACTGGCGGCGCGTCCGGAACGGACAACAACTCGGCGAGCAGCGGCACCGCCGCGGGGTCCACAGCCGCCCGCTGCGAGAACAAGGCGCTGAGCTTGCCGATGCGTGCAGCGGAGGAATCGCCGGAAACGAAGCCCGCATTACGCGAAATGTGGTGGATCACGGGATAAAGCGCGTTGTCGCTGTGATACGGCGAACACTGCCAATAGAGAACACCGTGCGGCTCGGTGGCGACGGCTTCCTGTAAAGCCTCGATCAAGCGCGACTTGCCGATGCCGGCTTCGCCGACCAAGGTCACGACTTGCCCTTCGCCTTGCCGCGCCAGACGCCAGCGGTCGAGCAGCAGCCCCATTTCGTGCGCGCGACCGATCAACGGCGTCGCCGCGCCGGCGCGAATAGCGGCGAAGCGGCTTTCGATGGCGCCTTCCCTGACCACGCGCCAGACCGGCATTGGCCGCGCGAATCCTTTCAGTTCGTGAGCGCCGGCGGACTCGAGCTCGAACAATCCGCCGAGCAAATTTTGCGTAGCTTCGCTGATAAGAATCGTGTTTGGCGCTGCCAGCGCTTGCAGCCGTGCGGCTAGGTTGGGGGTTTCGCCAACGATTGTGCGCTCTTGCGCGGAACCCGCGCCGATGATTTCCCCGACAACAACAAGGCCGGTAGCGATACCGACCCGCGCTTGCAGCGCGGCACCATCCGGACGCGCGATCTTGCCGATTTGGGCGAGGATGCCGATGGCAGCGCGCACCGCGCGTTCCGCCGCATCCTCGAAGGCGTGCGGGAAGCCGAAATAGGCGAGCACGCCGTCGCCCATGAATTTGGCGACGAAGCCGCCATAACGCCCGATCGCGCCGGCAGCGGCGTCTTGATAGCGCCGGATCAGCGCGCCGAGAAGTTCGGGATCGACGGCTTCAGATAAGGCCGTGGAACCAACCATGTCGCAGAACAGCACGGTAACCTGGCGGCGCTCGGCCCCCGTGGCCTCGGACGGCGCGAACGCTCCGAGCGCTTCGGTTGAAGCCGCCTTGGATTCTGGCGATTTGGCGGTGCCTTCACTGATCGCCTTCAACAATCGCCGCCGATTGCCGATCGAGACGCCGAGTTTCTCCAAATCCCCGTCGGTAAGTTCCGAAAGGATATCGATGTCGATATCGTTCGCCTCGAACGTCTCCGCCAACTGTTCGAGGTTTTGGGCGCGCAACCAGCCGCGAAGATCACTCATGCGTTCGGTTTCCGGGCGTTCGCGGGACTTCTATCCCAGCCCGGCGCGTTGGCATAGCACGCCGCTCTCAACACTCCGCGCGCCGTAAAAACCACCTAAGAAATCGGAAAATCGCTACATCTAATCAGGCAACGCATCGCGCAGCAGCCGACGGCAAGCGAAGATTATTGTTCCGGCGAGCGCCGCGATTACCGCAATCATCAGGAAAAACTCGGGCTTCTCCATCCGCGACCAAAAGCTCCCCAGCCAGCCGGCGAGGAAGCCGCCGACGAAACTCGTGGCCAGCCATACGCCCATCATCATCGAAAGAATGCGCGCGGGGGCGATCTTGGTCACAAGAGAAAGACCGACCGGGGACAAATAGAGTTCGCCGATGGTGAGGATGACAAAAAACCCAAACAGCCAAAGCCAGCTCGCCTGGCCGCCGCCGGCATAAAAAGCGGCAAGCGCCATGACGAGATTTGCCGCGGTGACACCGAAACAGCCGAGCGCCATCTTGGTGACGGTCGACGGTTCGCTGCCGCGCGCGGCTTGCCGCGTCCATAACGTCACCACGAACGGCGTGAAGGCGAAAATCATGAACGGATTGAAGGCCAGGAACCACGTGGTCGGGATTTTGGAAACAAAGCCGAAGAAATCGACGGTCC
Organism: Xanthobacteraceae bacterium; assembly: GCA_035601915.1. Classification (GTDB taxonomy): domain Bacteria; phylum Pseudomonadota; class Alphaproteobacteria; order Rhizobiales; family Xanthobacteraceae; genus BOG-931. The sequence continues at coordinate 2,612 of DATNNI010000123.1, read as the reverse complement.
GGTCGGTATTTGCGTCGGCCCATAAGACAATGGTGTTGCCGCTCTGCTCGTAGGTGGCCCAGAACAAGGTCGTCGGCACGAACAGAATGAGCAGCACGATGACGCCGCGCCATTCGTTGCCGTCGAGCGGGCGCCGCGCGCTGTGGCTTGCCCTCGCCTTTTGCAATTCGTCCGCCGGCAACAGCGGAAGGGCGTAGAGATAGATGGCGAGCCCGGTCAGCATGCCGACGCCGGCCACGGCAAAGCCGTAATGCCAGCCGACTTCTTCGCCGAGCGTGCCGCAGACAAGCGGCGCCAGAAACGCCCCGATATTGATACCCACATAGAAGATCGAATAGGCGCGGTCGCGGCGCCGATCGCCCGGCGCATAGAGCCCACCGACCTGGGTCGAGATGTTCGGCTTGAACGCGCCGCTGCCGAGGATGAGCGCCAAGAGTGCCAACAGGAAAAGCTGCTCGACCGCCATCATGAAATGACCGATGGCCATAAGAACGGCGCCGACCACCACCGTGCGGCGCTGGCCGAGCAGGCGGTCGGCAGCAAGACCGCCGAAAATCGGCGTGAGATAGACGAACGCCGTGTAAAGGCCGTAGATCTGCGACGACAAAGGCTGGATATCGAGGGGCCCGAATATCGCCTCCAGTCCGCTTTTCAGACCTGAAAGGCCAAGCGTACTGTCGGCACGCCCGCGCAGCAGCAAGTACTTGGTCATGTAAAGGACAAGCAGCGAGCGCATCCCGTAATACGAGAAGCGCTCCCACATCTCCGTGGTGAAAAGAAAAGTCAGCCCTTTGGGGTGGCCGAACAGGTCCCCGGCAAAGCGGTGCCGGCCTCAGGAGCGGGGCGACGGGCAGGATTGGCGTGGTCGGTCAAGCGCAGCGAGCCTCTACCATTGCTGGCAATGCCGAGTATAAATCAATCCGGCATTCGCGGCGCAGGCCCGGAGGGGCGAGCCGCCACTTCGCAGTCTCGAGGGAGAACAGCGTGCAAAAATTTGGCATTGGCCAACCGGTGCGCCGGCTGGAAGACCCCCGCTTCATCACCGGCCGCGGCCGCTATGTCGATGACATCGACTTGCCCCGTCAGGCCTATGGCGTCGTGGTGCTTTCGCCGCACGCGCATGCGCGCATCAAGCACATCGAAACCGACAAGGCCAAGGCCGCGCCGGGGGTGCTCGCGGTCCTGACCGGAGCCGACGTCGTCGCCGACCAGCTCGGCCCTCTCGTTCCGGTCATGCCGGAGGACATGGGCGGCCCGAAGGGTTACCGCACCTTGCGCCAGATCCTCGCCAACGACCGGGTGCGGGCGGTCGGCGACCGCGTCGCTTTCGTTGTCGCGGAAACGCTGGCGCAGGCGCGTGACGCCGCCGAACTCATTGACGTCGAGTATGAACCGCTACCCGCCGTGGTGAATATGGAAGACGCGCTCAAACCGGGTGCTCCGGCGGTGTGGGACGAGGCGCCCACCAACGTCGCTGTTGCCCTGATGATGGGAAATAAAGAAGCGACCGATGCCGCTTTCGCCAACGCCAAGCACGTCGTCTCGCTCAAGCTCGTCAACAACCGCGTCCACGCCAACTCGATCGAGCCGCGCGTCACGCTCGGGCAGTATCATCCCGAGAGCGAGAGCTATACGCTCCACTCGACGACGCAAAATCCTCACGGCACGCGTTCGCATGTCGCCCGCGACGTACTGAAACTGCCCGAGATCAAGCTGCGCGTCATCTCGCCGGATGTCGGCGGCGGTTTCGGCATGAAGGGCGCGGTCTATCCCGAGGATGCGCTCGTTCTTTGGGCGTCGCGCCGCATCGGCGGCCGGCCGGTAAAATGGCTGTCGACGCGCTCGGAAGCTTTTCTCAGCGACTCACACGGGCGCGACCAGATCGTCACCGGCGAACTGGCGCTGGATGAGAACAGCAAAATCATAGGCCTGCGCGTGGACGCGCTGCACGGCATGGGCTCACACGTATTCGACGCTTCTATCGTCGTGCCGCTATTCGCGCTGAAGCTCGCCCCCGGCGTCTATAATATCCCGGCGGTGCATGCAGTAGCCCGAGCGGTTCTGACCCACACGCCGCCGCTGCAACCCTATCGCGGCGCGGGCCGGCCGGAAGCGGCTTATCTGATCGAGCAACTGCTGGACCGCGCCGCGCGCGTTCTCGGCATCGACCCGATCGAATTGCGGCGGCGCAATTTCATCCCGCCGTCCGCCATGCCGCACAAGCTTCATTCCGGTATCGCCTATGACAGCGGCGAGTTCATGCGGGTCATGGACGAATGCCTCAAGCTTGCCGATTGGAGCGGCTTTGCCAAGCGCGCCGCCGAATCAAAGAAACAAGGGAAGTTGCGCGGCCGCGGCATCGGCTTCTTCATCGAAGAAGCCGCAATCTTCAATGACCGCATGGTCATCCGCTTCGACCCGAGCGGCACGCTCATGATCCTCGCCGGCACCCATTCGCACGGTCAAGGACACCAGACCGTTTACGCGCAAATGGTGCACGAATGGCTCGGCGTCCCGTTAGACTCGATCCAATTCGTTCAGGGTGACACCAACGAGGTCGCTGTCGGTCGCGGCACCTACGGCTCGCGCAGCATGCATGTCGGCGGCAACGC
>DATNNI010000122.1:0-2897 GCA_035601915.1 Xanthobacteraceae bacterium | reverse complement strand
TGGCGCGAAATGCTTTTTGCACGACATCGTCAAAGCCGTCGTGCAAGTCGGCATATACCGATTCCGACGGCACGAACATCAGCGCCAAATCCTGCGTTTCGCCGGGGATGAGGTATTTTTGCGCGATGTCGGCGACATGCTTGCCGATGTCGGCGCGAACCCGCGCGGCAGCCTGCCGCCGCGCGTCGTCGCCCTTGGCGTCTCGATAAGCGGTCACCGCTTCCAGCGGAAACTTCGAATCAATGACCAGCGGGCGCTGGTCCGGCAGGAATACCGCGCAATCCGGCCGCAGCCTGTTCGAAAGCGTATACTGGAATTCGTAGCATTCCTTCGGCAGACCATCGCGGACAATCAATTCCATGCGGCCCTGGCCGAATGCGCCACGCTCCTGCTTGTTGGCGAGCACGCCCTGGAGCGAGGTGACTTGGGTCGACAGCTCGGTGATATTTTTTTGCGCCCGGTCGATGACTGCCAGCCGCTCGTTGAGCTTTTGCAGATTTTCGGCGGTGCTTTGCTTGGTTTTTTCCAGCGAATCGCCGAGGCGATGGGAAACCGAATCGAGCCGCTCGTTGACGCTGTGGGCGAGTTGCGACTGTCCCTTCGCCAGCATTCCGATCATCGCTTCAAGACGGGAAGCGGCGTCGGCCTGGGCGCGCGTGAGCTCCGCCATTGCGGCTTCCTCGCTGCGCCCATTTCGCCGCGAACGCCAAATGAAAACCGCGGTCGCGATGCCGGCACAGCAAGCGACGAAAATGACGGCCAAGGCTGTGATCCAAGCGCTTTCGCTCATGCGTTTGTCTTTACGTGATTCGCCGCCCGCGAGCGGCTAGCGGGACGGCCCGTCGCGGAACAAAGAGGGAACATACATAGCGCGACTCGGCCTCCGGAGGCAACAGGCGGGTGCATTGACCGTCGTAAATGCACCGCTTACATCGCGGCCATGGCGGTGCGCGAAATCCTGAAACTTCCCGACAAGCGGCTGCGGCTCGTTTCCGCGCCGGTCAACCGCATCGACGCCGGCGTACGCGCGCTGGTCGAGGACATGTTCGACACCATGTACGCCGCGCCTGGCATCGGGCTCGCGGGCATACAGATCGGTATCGCCAAGCGCATCGTGACCATGGACCTGTCAAAGAAAGAAGACGCGCACGAGCCACTGGTGCTTATCAATCCCGAAATCGTGTGGACTTCGCCGGAAAAATCCACGCACGAGGAAGGCTGCCTGTCGATTCCCGAATTTTACGAAGACGTCGAGCGGCCGAGCGCGGTAAAGGTCAAATACCAGGACCTTGAAGGCAAATGGCACGAGATTGAAGCTGACGGCCTGTTCGCCACCTGCGTTCAGCACGAGGTCGACCACACCAACGGCATGCTGTTTATCGACCACATCTCCAAGCTCAAGCGCGACCGCGTCATCAAGAAGTTCATCAAAGCAGCGAAAACGGGACCGAAGAGCAAGGTGGAGGCGTGATTGCCGCTTCGCCTCGCCTTCATGGGCACGCCGGGCTTCGCCGTGCCCACGCTGCTTGAGATTACCGGTCAACACGAAATTGTCGCCGTCTACACTCGCGCTCCGCGGCCGGCGGGACGGGGTATGGCGCCCCAGCAAAGTCCGATTGCGCGGGAAGCCGCGCGCCGTGGTATTCCGATCTTCACGCCGAAAACGCTGAAGGACCCCGCAGCTGTAGCCGCAATCGGCGAGCTTAACGCTGACGCGGCCGTCGTCGTCGCCTACGGGCTCATTCTGCCAAAAGCCGTTCTCGACGTTTTTCCGCTCGGCTGTTTCAACGTGCACGCATCGCTGTTGCCGCGCTGGCGCGGCGCAGCGCCTATTCAGCGGGCGATCATGGCCGGCGACAACGACACCGGCGTCATGGTGATGAAGATGGAGGAAAGCCTCGACACCGGACCCATTGCCATGGCGGATCGCGTGCCGATCGGGTCCGATATGACGGCGGGCGAACTCCACGACGAACTCGCGCAGCGCGGCGCCAGATTGGCCACGGTCGCCCTTGCCGCGCTCGAACGCGACTCGCCGCAATTGACGCCGCAGTCAAACGAGGGCGTGACTTACGCCAACAAGATCGAGAAGAGTGAAACCCGCATCGACTGGGCGAAACCCTGGAGCGAAGTACACAATCACATTCGCGGCCTCTCGCCGTTTCCCGGAGCCTGGTTCGAGGCCGCCGACATTGGCCGCGTCAAAGTTCTGCGGAGCACCAGGGGCGAAGGTTCCGGCCAGCCCGGGCAAATCCTGGACGATCGCCTGACGATCGCCTGCGGCGAGGGCTCGGTGCGACTCCTCGAAGTTCAGCGCGCCGGCAAGCAGCCGATGCGCGCCGAGGACTTTTTGCGCGGGACGCCCATTGGACGCGACCGCGTTCTAAGCTGAGCGACATGCCCCGCTTCAAGCTCCTTATTGAGTACGACGGCACGCCGTTTGTCGGCTGGCAGGCGCAGGACAACGGCGTTTCGGTGCAGGGCGCCATCGCCGCCGCCGTTGCGGCCTTCAGCGGCGAAACCGCCTCGGTGCAGGGTGCGGGACGCACGGACGCGGGCGTGCACGCGCTCGGCCAAGTCGCCCACGTCGACCTCGCCAAAGATTGGGATACCGATACGGTGCGGGACGCGCTGAATTTTCATCTGCGTCCGCAATCGATCGCCGTGCTTTCCGCGGAACGCGTGGGCGAGGATTTCGACGCGCGCTTTTCGGCGACCAAGCGGCATTATCTTTATCGCGTCGTGAACCGGCGCGCCGATCTCGCGCTCGAGGCGAACCGCGCCTGGCGCATTGGCCGGCCGCTCGACGCCGAAGCGATGCATGGCGCCGCGCAACGGCTGGTCGGCCGGCATGATTTTACGACGTTCCGCGCGGCCGAGTGTCAGGCAAAATCGCC
>DATNNI010000121.1:0-3436 GCA_035601915.1 Xanthobacteraceae bacterium | reverse complement strand
GACGACGACGAACGGACCTTGCAATGGCATTTGGGAAAAGCCTTCAGATGAAGCGAAAAGACATGCCAAAGTGCTGTTAATGTCACGTCAACGCCACCGGCTAACTTGTCGCCCAACCGGGCCAAATTACGCGGCGTCGGCGGACGGATCGCGTGCGGCGCGGGCGATGGGCGCCTCGAAAGCTCCGCCAATAATTGGATTGGCTCCGGCCGAATCGAGCGCCGCCTTCATAGCCTTATTGTCGGCCGTCGTTCCGATAAGCCGCTGCCCCATCACGGGATCGGCCACCGGCGATAGCCTCGCCTGAGGATCGATGCGGCGGACCGTGTTTTCGAGCTCTATGAGGGCAAAGCGATAGCCGCCGACGCCCGCCACGCCCGCTGGAGCGCCATTGAGAACGACCGTCTTGGTCCCGGGCTGGGTGGCGAATCGCTGGCGCGTATCGACAGTTCCGTCAGGCTCGATCTTGAAATACGGCAGGCCCGAGCGCTCGACTCCGGGCGGATAGGCGTGGTGCGGCACCATCGGCCCGCCCACGGCAAGCGTACCGTGGGCGGTGCGGATGAGCTCAGCCAGCGTTGCCGCGCCCGAATGGTCGCGGGGCGCCGCGACGGAGCCGGAGGTCAGCGGCGCCGGCCGGCCTGAAGCGCCGCGGCGCGCCGGCGCCAGCGCCGCTTCGCCGAACACCGCGACGTCGATTAATGCGGTGCGCGGCGCGCGCCAAATCCCGCTCCGCATCAGCGCCTGCGGCTCACGCCATGGCGCGATAACCGCGCGCGGCGCATCATCGGCAAACGCGCCGGCCGCGTCGAGCCGCATCGCGACCGCACCGGGCACGATGAGCGTCGCGCAACGATCTTCCCGCCATTGCCAGGCGAGCAGGTCGGAATCGAAGGGATGATGCAGAAAAAGCGAGCCACCGCTGAACAGCCAGGGCAAAAGCGTCAGGCTTAGGCCCGCGAAGGACGCCGGCAAAAAAGCCGCAAGAATGTTGGCCTCGGGCGCCAGGCGGCTTTCCAGTATGGCGGCAAGGCCTCCCGCGAAAAGTTCGGAATGGGTGCGAGCCACCGGCACAAGTCCGTTTTCGCCGACGTCGAAGGTGACGGCGGCGACATGCGCGGCGGCATTTTCCCGCCCGCGATCGAGTGGCAGCAAACGACCGGACGGCTTTTCCGAGAACAAGTCCTCGAACGACACGACGCCGTCGGGCAAATTCGTGCCGAAAGCGCAGACGTAGCGGATGGAAAATACTTCGGCCGCCGTTTGCATTGCGAACTGACAATGCTCGCGTTCGCCGACGCGGCCGCAGACAATCAACGCCTTGGCGCCGACGCGGGCCAACGCGGCAACGGCGTCGGCGCGCCGCCACAGAAGCGGCAAGGGCGCCGCGATCATTCCGGCGCGCAGCACGCCAAGTATCGCCAGAATATTCTCGACGACGTTCGGTAATTGAATGCCGATAACGGCGTCGGTCGACAGCCCCATGCCGCGCAACCTCGCGGCAATCGCGGCAACCACCCGATCGGCCTCGGCGTAACTCAGCCGCCTCGGTTTGCCGTCAGTGACGTGGCTGCGGTTAGGCGGATCGGCAAGCGCTAAAGCGTCCGGCCGCCGCCGTGCGGCATAATGAAAGAGTTCGCCGATGGTCATGCGGCCCAGACCGTAGGCACCATCGGCTGCCGAGACTGTGGGATCGCCCAGGATCATTGCAGCGACCGCTTCGGTTCGCGCCACCACGTCTCCGGCAGGTAACCGGACAGTGACGTTCGTGCCGGGTGGGCGATAGCGGCCCAACGCGCCACCCATTGTTGCGGCAAATAAAATAACGGCACGACGTAGCACCCGGAAATCAGCAAACGATCGAGCGCGCGCACCGCGGCGACGAAATCGGCGCGCTCGCGTGCCCGCAATAACGCCGCGATCATAGCGTCGACCGCCGGGCTGCGCACGCCCATGTAATTGCGCGAGCCTTGCTCGCCGGCGGCAGCCGAGCCCCAATACAGGCTCTGCTCATTGCCGGGCGACAGCGATTCCTCCCAGCGGTTCTCGATCATGTCGAAATCGAACGACAGCCGGCGCTGGTCGTATTGAACCGCATCGAGGAGCCGCACGCGGGCCTCAATGCCGGCGCGGGCGAGATTGCTGGAGAAGGCGAGCGCGAGCCGCTCCTCGTCGCGGTTGCCGACCATGATTTCGAACGCGAACGGCTTGCCGCTTGCGCGTTCGCGCAGTGTTGCACCGTTGAGTTCGTAACCGGCGGCGGCGAATAGAGCGATGGCATCGCGCAAATGGCGACGGTCGCGGCCGGAGCCGTCGGAGACCGGCGGCGACCACGTGCCTTCGAGCACGTCGCCGCGCACGGCGCCGGCAAACGGCTTGAGCAATTCGCGTTCGCGATCATCGGCGGCGCGGCGATAAGCCGACAATTCCGAATCGTCGAAGAAGCTTGCGCTGCGCCGATACAGGTCGAAGAAATAGCTGCGGTTGACCCATTCAGCGTCGAACAAAAGCGCGATCGCCTCCCGCACGCGACGATCGGCAAACAGCGACCGCCGTGTGTTGAAGACGAAGTCGGAGCTGAGTTTGGGTAGACCGCTGGCAAACGAGTCTTTGATAATGCGCCCGTCGCGGACGGCGGGAATGTCATAGCCGCTCTGCCAACGGCTCGGATTAGCCTCGCTGCGGACGTCGTAGAGACCGGCCTTGAATCCCTCGAAATAGGCGTTGGCGTCGCGGTAATAGTCAAATCGCAGCTCGGCGAAATTCCACAGGCCGCGATTGATCGGCAGCGCGCGGCCCCAATAATTAGGATCGTATCTGAATGTGACGCTCCGGCCTGGATCGATATCGGCGACCAAATAGGGGCCGCTGCCGATCGGCTTGGCGAGCGTCGTCTCCTCGAATTTTGCCGCGTCGATGGCGTGCTTCGGCAACACCGGCATCAGCCCGAGGATCAGCGGCAGCTCGCGGTCGTCGCTGCCGCCGAGATCGAAACGCACGGTCCGCGGATCCAGCGCCTGCGCATGCGCCACCTTCGCGTAGTAGGCACGATGACTTGGACGGCCATGATCGCGCAGAAGCTGCCAGGAAAAGATGACGTCGTCGGCGGTCACCGGCGAGCCGTCCGAGAAATGCGCGGCGGGATCGAGCGAGAATGTGACGTAGCTGCGGGCGTCGTCGGTCTCGACGGTCTGCGCCAAAAGGCCATAAAGCGTAAATGGCTCGTCATAGCCGCGCGCCATAAGGCTTTCGATCACGTAGCCGCGCACCGCCTGGACGGCGAGGCCTCTGACAATCAGCGGATTGAGACTGTCGAACGTCCCCAGCAAGCCCTGCACAAGGCGGCCGCCCTTCGGCGCGTCAGGATTGGCGTAGGGCGCGGCGATAAAGTCGTCCGCCCATAAGGGCTTGCCATGCATGGCAATGGCGTGGGGCA
>DATNNI010000120.1:0-4908 GCA_035601915.1 Xanthobacteraceae bacterium | reverse complement strand
CTGCTGATGCTGGCGATATCACCGGTGTCCTTGCCAGCGAGAATTCCGACAATGCCGGGACTTTGCGCCGCCGCTTGCGTGTCTATGGCGGCGATGCGGGCAAAAGCATGCGGCGAGCGCACGAAACAGGCATAGGCCTGCCCGGGCATCGGAACGTCGGCCATGAACCGGCCGTGACCGCGAACGAGAACGTCGTCTTCGAGGCGCGGCTCGCTGCTCGCGCGACCATCTGTTTTTGCATCCATGGATTGTTCAAGCACGCTCTACTTTGCGGTGGCCGCGCCCCTTATAAACGAAATTGCCGGTCGCTGAAGGAACCCTCCCCCCCGCCGGTATTCCCGGCTGTTTGCCTCAGCAGGCGTTGACTAGCCGAAGAAGCGGCAGAGAACCTCACTGATGCTCCGGCCGGGCACGTTCGCATTGACCTTGCTTTTGGCGGCGCTGACGGCGCTCGGTCCGCTCTCCATCGATATGTATTTGCCGTCATTGCCCGAGATCGGCCACGCGCTCGCGGCGCCGACCTCGCGCGTGCAGCTGACGATCTCGAGCTATCTTATCGGCTTTGCCGTCGGGCAGACCATTTACGGGCCGGTGTCCGACCGGTACGGGCGCCGGCCGGTGCTGTTTGGCGCGCTGGCGGTCTACGTGGCCGGCGTCGGCATCTGCGCCGCCACGCCGTCGATCGATCCGCTGATTGTCGCCCGCTTCTTGCAAGGGATCGGCGGCTCGGGCGCCATCGTGCTCGCGCGCGCCATTGTGCGCGACCTTTATTCAGGCGTGCGGGCGGCGCGCGAACTCTCGCTGATGGGATCGATCAGCGCGTTCGCCCCAATCGTGGCGCCGATGATCGGCGGCCTATTACAGACGCAATTCGGCTGGCGCGCGAACTTCGTCCTGATGGCGGCGGCCGCCGTCATCGCCTTAGCCATGGCAATCCGGTTACTGCCGGAAACATTGCGGCAACGCAGCGCCGAGCCGTTTTCACTAAGATGGTTAGGCAAAGGTTACATTTCGCTACTTCGGCACCGCAGCTTTGTCGCCTATCTCGCCATTTTGACCATTAGCTATGCCGGCTTGTTCGCGTGGATCTCCGGAGCCGCCGTGGTGCTCGAAGGAATTTACGGCATGTCAGCGGTGACATTCGGCTTTACCTTCGCGCTCGGCGCGGCGGGCTATATGGCCGGAGCGGCCGGAGCGGTGAGGCTTGTGCAGCGGCTCGGCCTCGATCGCATGATGGGCTTCGGCGTATCCCTCCTTGCCGCCGGCGGTTCAATATTCGCGGCGATTGTCGCCGCCCAAATCCCCAATGGTCTCTGGCTCATTGTGGCGATGGCGATTTACCTCGCCGGCGTCGGGCTTGCGATGCCCCAAGCCATAGCCGGCGCGCTCACGCCATTTCCCGAACGCGCCGGGATGGCAGCTTCGCTGCTCGGCTTGGTTCAGCAGGCCGCGGCCGCCGCGGCCGCAGCCGCCGTCGGCACCTATCTTGGGCAATCCGCGTGGCCGGTAGCCGGTGCCGTCTTTGCCGCGGGGTGGCTTACTTTCCTGGTTTGGGCATTCACGCGCCGTTTGCGCGTGCAGGAAGCCGCGAGCAATTCTTGAGCACAGGCTGCCGCAATTCCGTCGTTGCCTGACGCGGCATGTTTGTTAGGATACCGGAAGGGGGTAGCCAATATGGTCGGCGAGTCGCGCCCGAGTTACGCCGATTCTCGCGGCTTGAGCCAAGGCCCTTAAAGAGCAAGACAAATGACGTCGGGCAGTCCGCTAAGCCGCCGCGCTTTTCTGGCCGGCGTAAGTGCCGCGGGTGGCGCCCTCACGCTTGCGTTGGCGATTCCCTTTAGATCGGCCCCGGCGGCCGCCGATGCGCCCGAAATCACCGCCTGGCTGACCATTCAACCGGACAATTCGGTGGTCATCCGCGTCGCCCATGCCGAGATGGGCCAAGGCGCCACGACCGGTCTCGCCATGCTGGTGGCGGAAGAGCTCGAATGCGACTGGACGAAAGTCCGCACCGAATTCGTCTCCGCCGGCGAGAACTTTCGCCGCCATCGGGTTTACGGCGACATGTCGACGGGCGCGAGCCGCTCGATCGGCTCGTCGCAGCTTTACTTGCGGCAAGCGGGCGCCACCGCGCGTGAAATGCTGATCGGCGCCGCCGCGGCGCGATGGAGCGTGCCGGCGTCCGAATGCGTCGCGCGCATGAGCACCATCACTCATAACCCGAGCGGCCGCACGACAACCTTCGCCGCCGTCGCCGTCGATGCCGCCAAGATCGAAGTCGAAGACCCGCCTTTGAAAGATCCGAAACAGTGGAAGCTGTTGGGTACGCCGCGCCGGCGTTTGGATGTACTCGACAAGGCGACCGCGCAGCCGGTTTACGCCATCGATGTCCGCCTGCCCGGGATGCTGTACGCCGCCATCAGGCAGTGCCCGGTATTCGGCGGCACGGTGAAATCCGTCGACGAAAGCGCGATCGCCGGTATGAACGGGGTGCGCCGCGTCGTGCGCATGGCCGATTCGGTCGCGGTAGTGGCCGATTCCTGGTGGAGGGCGAAGCGGGCGCTCGATGCCCTGCCGATCGTTTGGGACCAGCAGGGCAACGGCGGCGTCTCGAGCGACAGCATCGCCGAATTGGTGCGCGCGGGATTAGATGAGGACAATGCTCAGATCGGCCAGTCCGACGGTGACGTGACGGCGGGGCTCGCGACCGCGGTGCGGCAGGTCGAGGCAGAATACACCGTACCCTATCTCGCACACGCCACCATGGAGCCGCAGAACTGCACCGCCCATGTGCGGGACGGGCGGGTGGAAGTTTGGGCGCCAACCCAGGGCTCACCGACCGCGCTCGTCACCGCCGCCGTCGCCGCCGGTGTCGCCAACGATCAAGTTACCGTTCACACCATGATGCTCGGCGGCGGCTTCGGCCGCCGCGGCGCTATCCAGGAATATGTCCGCCAGGTGGTGCTCATCGCCAAGGAAGTCGACGCGCCGGTCAAATTGGTGTGGACGCGCGAAGAAGACATGCGCCACGATTTTTACCGGCCGTTCGGAATGGCGCGGCTTGTTGCCGGCCTCGACGCCGAAGGCATGCCGACCGCGTTAAAAATACGCCTGGCCGGCCCGTCATTCGTCGCCACCTTCGTGTCAGCGTTCGGCGCCAACATCATCGACCGGACCTTTCTCAGCGGCTTGATCGAGCAGGAAATGGCCTACGACCTGCCGAACTATCACGTCGACTACGTCATCCGTCAGACACCGGTGCCGGTCGGGGTGTGGCGCGCGATCAATTATTCCGAAAACACATTTTACAAGGAATGCTTCATCGACGAGCTGGCGCATGCAGCGGGAATGGACCCTTACGTCTATCGGCGGCGGCTGTTGCGCAACAGCCCGAAGAACCTCGCGGTGCTTGATGCCGCGGCGAAGAACGCCGGTTGGTTCAGTCCGCCGCCGCGGGGCATCTCGCGCGGTATTGCCGTGACCGAGGCTTGCGGCAGCTATTGCGCGCACGTGGTCGAGGTCTCGGTCGAGCGCGGCCGCATCCGCGTTCATCGCGTCGTTTCGGCGCTCGATCCCGGCTATGTGGTCAATCCGCTGTCGATCGAAATGCAGACCCAAGGCGCGATCGTCTACGCGCTGACCGCTGCGCTCTATGGTGAAATCACCATCAAGGACGGGGCCACGGTGCAAGGAAATTTCGACGAGCACGAGATGCTGCGCATGGCCGACGCGCCCAAGGTCGAGACCGTCGTCGTGCCGAGCGGCGATTTCTGGGGCGGTGTCGGCGAGCCGCCGGTGCCGCCGCTGGCGCCGGCATTATGCAACGCGGTATTCGCCGCGACCGGCAAGCGCATCCGTAGCCTGCCGCTCAAAAATCACGACTTGTCCAGTGCGACTTAAGAGCGTCCGCTCAATAAGAATTGGCGGCAGCGTGATTTAGCGTTACGCCTATTCCGCACGTCGCAATTCCTACATTTGACGCCAAACACGAGATAGCCGAATGCGCACCGCGTTGAAAAAATCTAAAGACTCCGCGCGCGGGCGCAAGCCTAGGTCCGATCAGCAAACGGCTCTATCCCCGGCCGACTGGATAGATGCCGCGACCGACTTTCTGATCAACAACAATATCAACAGCCTGGATATTCCCTATCTGTGCCGCCGGCTGGGCGTCACCAAGGGCAGCTTCTATTGGCATTTCGAGGGACGCGTCGAACTGTTGAAAGCCATTCTCGATGATTGGCGCCAGCGAATGACCTCCGACGTGAATTCCCGCGCCGAGCGAAGCGCAAATACGGTTGAATCGGCGCTGCAGTATCTGCTTGGACTGATCCGGCGGCCGCGGCCGACTCGACGAGGCGCGATCGAGCGAAGCGTGCGCGAGTGGGCAAGAACCGACCCGCTGACGCGAGCCTCGGTTGTCGAAGTGGACCAGATGCGGCTCGCATTTTTCGAGGCGCTGTTTCGCAGGCACGGCTTGCCCGATCGAGAAGCTCAACTGCGAGCGTATGCTGCTTATGCGCTCATGATGGGCGATTCAATTCTGAAAGAGACGATCGAACTCCCCTGTCCGCCCGAGGATTATGTCGGGCTCATCGTCAGGCTGCTCCTGGGTCAAACCGAGGAGCGGCCGCTTGAGCGGGGCGTTCGGGCCACCCGCTAAACACCTTAGTCCCGTTACTTACGGTTTAAACAAGCAAGGTGCGCACTCTCGGCACGCACCTGCTTGTCTGCCAAAGACTGGAGGTTACGGCGCTTCGTAATATTGTGTGGCTGTTTGGTCGTACTCCGCCAACACCGGGTCCTCCCCACCATTCGGGGGATAGACGCAGGTATAGTTCGCGCTCGGATTGGAAGACAAAGTTGGCCCCCTGCCATTGTGTACGGCAAAGGCAGGATAGGGACATATCA
>DATNNI010000119.1:0-13915 GCA_035601915.1 Xanthobacteraceae bacterium | reverse complement strand
AAAAGGCCAACAGGGCGACGAGCGGATAACTTCAGCAAGCACTAGTTCGCGAGCAATTCCCGGCCGCGGGTTTCAGGCAACGCCAGCGCGGCAATAATGACGATGGCGTACGAGATCGCGGCAAAAATTCCGATTGCAGTGCCGAGCGTAACCGAAGCCGACAACAGTCCGACCAGCGTCGGAAAGAACGCGCCAATGCCGCGGCCGAAATTATAGCAAAAGCCTTGGCCGGCGCCGCGCACGCTGGTGGGAAACAATTCAGTAAGAACCGGGCCCATGCCGCTGAAAATGCCCGAGGCGAAGAAGCCGAGCGGAAAGCCGAGCGCGAGCATCATCGCATCTGAAATCTCCGTTTGGGTGTAGGCGATCGCGATCAGCAAAGAGCCGATGGCGAACACGAAGAAATTTTTGCGCCGGCCAATCGCGTCGTTCAGATAGGCGCTGACGATATAGCCGCACCACGAGCCGACGATGATGACCGCGAGATAGCCGCCGGTACCGAGCACGCTCAGATGGCGTTGCGTGCGCAGAAATGTCGGCAGGAATGTCGTGATCGCGTAGTAGCCGCCCTGCGCGCCGGTGGCGAGTGCCGCGCCGAGGATGGTTGTCGTGATCAGCTCGCGGCTGAAAATGTCGAGCGCGGCCCGCCTCGGCGCGGATTGCTTCGCTTCTTTGAAGATCGTCGGCTCCGGCACCTTGGTCCGGATGTAAAACACCAAAAGCGCCGGCAAGACGCCGACAAAGAACAAGAGACGCCAGGCGATCTGCTGGTCAAAGACCTGAAAGATGATGGTGGCAAGGATGGCGGCGGCGCCCCAGCCCCACGCCCAGGCGCTCTGCACAACGCCCACGACCTTGCCGCGATCTGCGCCGCGAACGACTTCACCGATCAAGACCGAACCGGCCGCCCATTCGCCGCCAAAACCGAAACCCTGAAGACCGCGCACGACCAGCAATTGCTCGAAACTGTTGGTGAAGCCGGACAGAAAGGTGAAGAACGCGAACCACACGATCATGATCATGAGCAGTCGGGCCCGGCCGACGACGTCCGCGAGCATGCCGGCGATCCAGCCGCCGAAGGCGGAGATGACCAGCGCGCTGGTCGCGAGCAGTCCGGCTTGCGCGTTGGTGATGTGCCACACCGCGATCAATGCCGGCACGACGAACGAATAAATCTGGACGTCGAGAGCATCGAGCGCCCAACCGGCGAAACACGCCACGAATGTGCGCCGCTCGGCCGCGCCGAGATCGCGATACCAGTTGAGCATGGCGCAATCTAACCGGGAATTCGATCAGCGCGAAATGCGGGCGATGCTTTTCCCCGCTTCGCATCGGCGGAGACCGGAGGTTCACCCGTGACGAGTGGAGCGAGGCTTATTCCCTGACCGGCATCGGCGGGCGGGGTGGATCGCCGGCCGGGGCATGCGCATTGGTGCGCAGCATTTCGGGAAGGTGGGCAATGGTGGAGAAGAAACCCTTGTCGGTTTCGCCTTTTGCCTTCCCGTCCGGTTCATTGTCGGCTTCGGCGGTCGCCTGCGCGCCAGGCGATGTTTCCCCGACGCCGGCGACCGGGCGGGATTTTATCTCGACCGTGGTCAGCGGACCCGGCTCCGCCGGGGTCTGTTGTGCCGACGCTGACGCGGCAACAGGTGGGCTCGGGGTGGTCGCGGCGACAGGCGCGGCATTTTGAATGTCGAGCGGCGGCGCTGCCGGTACCACCACCGCGACGGGCGGCGCAGTGGACGTGGCTGTACTTGGCGAGGGCGCGGGAGTGGCGGGATTACTCGGCGCAGGAATCGGCTGCGACTGAGGTATTGCAGCCGTTTGCGGTGTGGGCGCCGTGGCAGCGGGCGTCGGCGTGTTTGGCGCCGGGGTCCGGCTCGCATCGACATTTGCAAGCGCGGCGCGAACCTGGTCTTCGACTGCTTCCTGCGCCGGCGTCTTGGCTTCCGTGATTTCGTGTGGCGCAGGCTTCACGGCATGCGCCTCGGCCGCAGGCTTGCGCGACGCGCCATGCAAACGCTTGTCGTCGTTGTCCGCGGGAACCGCAGCGGTTGTCACCGGGGTGGACACTTCCGCCGGTTTCGCGGCGGTGCGCGCGGGTTCTTTGGCGCGGTCATCAGAAGCCGCGTGAGTCTCTGCCGATGCAGACGCGGCGGCACGGTCGCGCGGCCGGTCGAGCGTTCTGGCACTGCCGCCTGCAGGGGCCTCAACCGCTACCGTCGGCACAGGCGCCTTCGCCGGCCACGACAAATATCCGCCGAGGTGAGCGACGAGATACCCGCTGACCGCGGTCGCGATGCCGGCACCGAGAATCTCGGCGAACTTCACGGCAAAACGCGAAAAATAGGCGGGCTTTTCAGGCACCATAACCCCAGTGTGCAGCTTCGTCCCGGCCCCAATACATACGATGTTATGGGGCGAAATTGAGATAACGGCTGCGACTTTTTCAGCTTACCCAGAATTCGGGTGGTTTGTGTTGCGGTTCCCACACATCTTCGGCGCAGCAGCAGAGGGATCCAACCATGCATTTCCGCATCCAGGGACTGCCGGCCGAGAAGTTCACCCATTTGTTTACCTTGTCCGACGAAGAGCTCGCCCGAGCCGGCGCGGTACGGCGGATTGCAGATGGTCCGCGCCCTTGCCGCATCAGCCTCACCGATGCGCAGACCGGCGACGAACTCATCCTGGTCAACTATGAGCACCACGCAGTCGCTTCGCCTTACCGGATGCGTTTTGCCATCTATGTGCGCCGGGGCGAGGAGACATTCGACGCCGTCGACACGGTGCCCGAGCAGTTGCGCAAACGCATGCTGGCGGTCCGCGCCTTCGATCGCAACGCCATGATGGTCGGCTGGGAGCTCGCCGACGGCAAGGACCTCGAAGGCGCGATCGAGCGCCTGTTCGCCGAGCCGCGCGCGGCCTATCTGCACGCCCATTTCGCCGCGCCCGGCTGTTATGCCGCGCGCATCGAACGGGCCTGAGCGGATTACTTTCCGGCCGCTTTGCGCAAAGCGGCGTTGATGCGGTCCTGCCAGCCCGGTCCGTCGGCTTGGAAAGAATCAAGGACGTCGCGGTCGAGGCGCAACGATACCGTCTCCTTCGCGCCCGGCAGTGACGGTGGAGGCTTGGGCGGTCCCTCAACCGGTTTGGCGGTCACTGCCTTGAAGGCCTGTTCAGCGGCGGTGCGGGGGTCGGTTGTGCGGCGAGTCATGGAGGCACTATAGCGCAAACGGTTCGCGTTTCGCATTCCCGGCCAAGTTTTCCCACCAACAGTTAGAGCTTGCCTTCTTCGCCTTTGAGCACCCGCGCGCAGCGGAAACGCGCATGCGCAAGCTCGGCGTCAATGACCGAGCCGATTTGATCGGGTAGCGTGCAGTTGGCGCTGGGATCGCGCGCCGCATAGGAGGTGTCGCAGTAGATTTTCGGCAGGTTGAGCTTGCCGAGGCAGTTGGTGCGATCGCTATCGGTCTGTTCCGCTACCCGCTTGCATTCGGACGCCTGGGCGGCGTCGTGCACGGCGCCGGCGCCAGTAAGGCAAGCCTGATACTGGCTGTCCGGGGCCGATGGCGGGGTTTCAGCCTCTGCGGCATCGCCGCAGCCGGCGGGGTAAGCCATCGCCAGCGAGATGAGCAGGCCGAGGGTGAAAGCCGTGCCGATCCTAAACGCCACGCCATCCCCCAGGGTCTGTTTCGGGCCTTACGCCCCTGGATGTGTGAGCATAACCGGCGGCGTACAAGGCCGCCGGGTGGCCGGTTTCTTTTCACGCGGACGAGCACCCGCGGTCGCGATTGGCGGGCGACCGGCAACGGCTTACTCTGGAATATTCTCTTGGACCTTACCCTGCGGCGGACTTCATCGCCGGACAGGGTGCGAACCGGGTAAGCGAGATGGCGTCAGAGCAGGCGGCCGGCAGCGTCGATCAGGATGAAGTTGCCCGCTTTTCGCGTCTTGCCGTGCAGTGGTGGGACACCCGCGGACCGATGGCGGCTCTGCACAAGTTCAATCCGGTCCGCCTTGCCTATATCCGCGACCGTGCGGCTGAGCATTTCGGGCGCGATCCGGCGCGGCTCGACAGCCTCGCCGGGCTCCGCGTGCTCGATATCGGCTGCGGCGGCGGAATTCTCTCAGAACCGCTGGCCCGTCTCGGCGCGCGCGTCGTCGGCGCCGATCCGTCGGAAAGCAATGTCGCCGTTGCCAAACATCACGCCGAGCGCGCGGGGCTAAGCATCGACTACCGCGCCGTCCCGGCGGAAGCGCTGGCGCAATCTGGCGACACGTTTGACGTCGTCCTCGCCATGGAAGTGGTGGAGCACGTTGTCGATCTCGGCCTGTTCATTGGGCTTGCGGCGGGGCTGGTCGCGCCGGGCGGATTGTTGTTCGTCGCTACGCTTAATCGCACGGCCAAAAGTTTTGCGCTGGCGATTGTCGGCGCCGAATATATTTTGCGCTGGCTGCCGCGCGGCACCCACCGATGGGAAAAGTTCGTCACGCCGAACGAGCTGGAAATTGCGATCGCGCGGAGCGGTCTTGTCGTCGCCGACGAAATCGGCGTCGTCTACAATTTGTTCGCCGACCGCTGGCAGCTTTCGGCGGACACCGACGTCAATTACATGATGGTCGCGGAGAAGGCTTAAGTGACGTCGCCGCCGTGGCTGTGGGCTGTTTTCACGATTATCGCCGCTTTCGCCCAAACCCTGCGCAACGCCATGCAGCGCGAGTTGACCGCGACGCTGGGCACCGTCGGCGCCACCCACGTCCGTTTTCTGTTCGGCTTTCCGTTTGCGCTTGTTTTCCTTGGCGCGATCATGCTGGCCACCGGCTCGCCGTTGCCGCGGCCGGTATGGGTCTTCTGGCCGTGGGTGCTCGTGGGCGCCTTCGCGCAAGTTGCCGCCACCGCGTTGATGCTTGCCGCCATGGGCGAGCGCTCTTTCGTGGTGACTATCGCCTATATCAAGACCGAGCCGATTCAGGTGGCTGTGTTCGGTCTGTTGTTTCTCGGCGACACGGTGACCGGGCCGATGATGGTGGCGATCCTTGTCGCGACGGCCGGCGTGCTCCTGATGTCGACCAAGCCCGGCGGCATGGTCGGCGGCATTAAGCCGACGCTGATTGGATTAGCCTCGGGCGGCATGTTCGCGCTGTCGGCGATCGGTTTCCGAGGTGCCATCCTCAGCCTTCATTTACCAGCCTATGCGATGTCGGCGACATTCACGCTTACCGTCGGCATCGCCATTCAGGCAGTGGTGTTATCGCTCTATCTCGGGCTGCGCGCGCCGCAAGTGCTGCGCAACATCTTTCTCACCTGGAAGCCCTCGTTATCCGCCGGCTTTGCCGGCGCCGTGGCCTCGCAATTCTGGTTTCTCGCATTCGCGCTCGCCACCGCGGCAAGCGTTCGGACTCTGGCCTTGATCGAGGTGGTTTTCGCGCAGATCGTCGCCCGCGTCGCCTTCGGCCAGCGCACCTCCGCGCGCGAGGTCATGGGCATGCTGCTTGTGGCCGCCGGCGTCGGCTTGCTGCTGTGGGCGTATTGATGGCGCTTGCCGGAAATGTGAATGTCGATGTAGCTGCGCGAGAGTTGGCTCGGGGCGCCGGATGACTGCGGGAATGCCAGTACAGGCCGAAAAGGGCGCGATAAGCGTCTCGCCTGGTCTACGCATCAACGTCGTCGTGCTTTCGCTGGCATTCATCCTGTTACTCGCGATTCTCGTCGTCGCCGCGATTTTGGCGGTCAGGCAAACACGCGCTCAAGCCGACGTTCGTGATTCGCTCGATACCATCAACAGTCTCAACCGCATCCAGTCCGAATTGCTCGACGCCGAAACCGGCCAGCGCGGCTATGTGCTCACCGGCGATGCCAGCTATCTGGAACCGTACAATCGCGCCGCGCCAAATCTTTTGCGCGAGATTCGGCAGTTGCAGCAGTCACCCAAAGCCGGCACGCGGGATGCTGCCGCGCTCGCTACGCTCTATCAGCTGGCCGACCAGAAACTCGCCGAGCTCCAGCAAGTCGTTACTCTCAAGCAAAACGGCGAGGGCGATGCGGCGCTCGCTCTCGTTCGCAGTAACGCTGGCAAAGACCTTATGGACCGTGCTCGCGCCATTCTGGCGAGCCTCTTTTCCATGGAGACGCAGCGCCTTGTCGACACGAGAGACTATGCCGCTGAAATGGATGAATGGCTGCAATTCGGCATTGTCGGCGCGGTGCTCGTGCTCATTGTGTTGGCTGTCTTCGGCTTGCGGGCTATCCGCAATCAATTTCGTGAGCAGGTTCGCACCCATTCGCTGGCGCAAGCCGCCAACCAGCGCTTCCAGCTCCTGGTCCAAGGCGTCACCGACTACGCCATTTTTCTTGTCGACCCGCAGGGCAACATCACCAACTGGAATTCCGGCGCGGTGCGGATCAAGGGCTATACCGAAGACGAAGTCATCGGCCGGCATATTTCGCAATTCTACACGCCGGAAGATCGCGCCAAGGAGGTGCCGACCCGGGCGCTGGCGACTGCGGCGAGCGAAGGCAGATACGAGGCCGAGGGCTGGCGGGTGCGGAAGGACGGCACCCGGTTCTGGGCCAGCGTCGTCATCGACCGTATCAGCGACCCGAAGGGCGAGGTCGTCGGTTTTGCCAAGATCACGCGCGACATCACGGATCGGCGCGAAGGGCAGCAGCGCCTGGAAGCGGCGCGCGAGCAGCTCTATCAATCACAAAAAATGGACGCCGTCGGCCAGCTCACCGGCGGCGTGGCGCACGATTTCAACAATCTCCTGACTATCATCATCGGCAACCTCGACGGCGCCAAGCGGGCGCTCGAAGCCGGCCACGCCGCGTCGCAGGAGCGCCTGGTGCGCGCAATCGATCAAGCGCTCACCGGCGCGCAGCGGGCCGCACGCTTGACCGCTCATCTGCTGGCCTTCTCCCGGCGCCAACCGCTGGAAGCCAAAGTGTTCGACGTCAACAAGCTGCTGCGGCACCTGTCGACGTTCCTCAAGCCGTCGCTTGGCGAGCAGCTGCAGCTCGAAGTCGTCGGCGCCGGCGGGGTGTGGCAGGTCGAAGCCGACGAAACCCAGCTTGAAACCGCCATCCTTAATCTCGCGCTCAACGCCCGCGATGCCATGCCCGAAGGCGGCAAGTTGACCATCGAGGCCAGTAACACCTTTCTCGATGAGATTTATTGCTCAAGGAATGCCGAAGTCAGGCCCGGTCAGTACGTGGAAATCTCGGTGACTGACAACGGCGCCGGCATGACCGGGGATGTCGCCAGCCGCGCTTTCGAACCGTTTTTCACAACCAAAGAAACCGGGCAGGGCACCGGACTCGGGCTGAGCCAAGTCTACGGCTTCGTCAAGCAGATCGGTGGTCACATCAAAATTTACAGCGAGCCTGGCCACGGCACGACCGTCAAGATTTACTTGCCGCGTGTCAAAGGCGCTACCGCGGCCGAGGCGCCGGACCTGCAAGATGCAAAAATGCCGGCGGGGCCGGGCGGTGAATCCATCCTCCTTGTCGAAGACGACGACGATGTGCGCGCTTTTATTGCCGAGACTTTGCGCGAGCTCAATTACATCGTTTTCCGGGCAACCGACGCGCCGTCGGCATTGAAAATTCTTGCCACCGAGCGGGTCGACCTCTTGCTCACCGACGTGGTGCTGCCGGGCCGCAACGGCCGCGATCTGGCTGACGAAGCGGCCACAAAGCGTCCCGGGCTGAATGTTCTGTTCATGACCGGTTATTCGCGCAACGCCATTGTCCACAACGGGCGGCTCGATCAAGGCGTCAACATGATCCAGAAGCCGTTCACGCAGGCCGCGCTGGCGGCGAAGATACGCAATCTGTTGGATTGACGGACTTCTCGCCGGCCTGAAAGCTTAGAACCGCGCCACCAGCGCGATGCCCGCCACCATCAGCGCCGCGCCCAGCGCGCGCCAGCCGTTGAGCGCATGCGTGTTGATCCCGAACCAGCCGAAATGATCGATGGCAAGCGACATCAGAATATTGGCAGTGATGGTCAGGCCGGCAAACGCTCCAGCACCGATTTTGTTCACGAACAACAAGCCGGCGACGACAGCGACGGCGCCGACGAGGCCGCCCAAAGGCGCCCACCACGGCATGGCGCTGATGCCGGCCAGCGTCGGCAGCGGCCGCGGCTGACACAGGAGGAGGCACGCCAGCAAAGCCACGATCGGCAAAAACGAGATGAGGCTGGCGAGCCAAGGATTGGTCACGGCGTTGCGCAGCGCGCCATTCATTGGCGGGCCCCAAGCCTGGAGCAGGCCGCCGACGACGATAATGGGATAGATCCAGGCCGCGCTGATATTTTGCATGACATCGCCTCTGTGTTTGGATTCACCGGGTCAGTAATGCGGTCGCGATCGACAAGACGAGCGCCGGTGGCATGACCACCGCGCCGATCTTCAGGAATGTGCCGAAGCCGACCGTCAAATCTTCACGGCGCAACGCCGTGAGCCAAAGGATGGTTGCAAGCGAGCCGGTTACCGACAGATTGGGTCCAAGGTCGACGCCGATCAGGACGGCGCGGACGATGTGATCGACGGCGTGATCGTTCTGCACCACGCTGCCGGCGATTAGCCCGACCGGAAGGTTGTTTGCCAGGTTGCTCGCGACGGCCACAGCGGCGCCGGCGGCCCATGCCGTCCCGGTCGCCGAAATCGAAGCCGCGTGGCTAAGCAAAATGCCAATCATGCCGATGACGCCGGTCTGATTTAATGCCTCGACCAGAACGAAGAGGCCGGCGACCAGGGGGAGCACGCCCCAGGAAATATCTTTTAATATGCTCCAGGTTTGAAGCGGCCTTGGAACGAGGACGATGACCGCGGTGGCGATACCCGCGAGACAGGTCGGCAGTCCCAGGTGGATATCCATGGCCGATGCCACGAGCAGCACAACCGCCGTCGCAGCGATACCGGCGGCCGCGGTCTTGCCGCCGTTCGAGAGCGGCGGCACCGCCACATCCTTGGCGAGGGTTTGGGTTAGCAGTCGACGCTGCGTCCAGCGTAGCGCCAGATAGGTCGCGGCGATTGAAACTACCGAAGGCAGCAGGTAGCGCGGCAGCCATTGCAGCAGCGGCGGCATGTGATTGCCGTAAATAACGAGATTGGCTGGATTCGAGATCGGCAGCACGAACGATGCCGCGTTGGCGATGAAGGCGCAGACCAAGAGGTAAGGGACCGGTTGCTCGGCTCGTGCGGCCTTCACCGCGGCGGCAACGGCGGGTGTCAGCACGACGGCGGTGGCATCGTTCGACAGGAAAACCGTGACGATCGCGCCGACAATGTAAGTCAGGAGAAACAGACGGCTCGCCGATCCATCGGCGTGGCTGGTAGCCAATGCCGCCAGCCAGTCGAACAAGCCTTCGCGGCGCGCAACCTCAGCCAGCAGCATCATCCCGGCGAGAAACAGATAAACATCAAGACCCTTGTGGAGGCCGGCGACGGCATCCGTCCAGGGTAACAGGCCGAATGCGACCACCGCGATTGCGCCGGCAACCGCCCAAATCGCTTCCGGCCACCGGAACGGTCGCGTGATGACGCCGGCCGTCGCCAAACCGGCGATGCCCCAGGTCGCGAGCGCGCCCTCAGTGATAATTGCCAACCATCACCTCCTATCCGGCGGCGCGCAACCTACAAGTCACAAAAGCATTGCGCACCTTCCAGGAAGACATTGTCCGCGTCGAGCCCACGCTCGTTCGCAGCAACGCGCGTTTTCGATTACCGGTAGCCCGACCAATTGAGACCCGCTGCGGACACTCAACGTGCCGTGCCGGAAAACACGTACTTTCGTTGATAGTTCCCTGCACGGGACCTGCGGATATCAGGCGATTGAGTCCGCCAATACCAACGCAGCGGCGGTGGCGTCATCATCTCAAGTCGAGAGCAAAGAAGAACGGCATTGAGCCGGATATGGCGTCGGCGCGTTAGTTGAATTCGTCCGGCAAAATCGGCAGCGGGTGAAAGGCGATGCCTTCCTCGTGCAATTCCTTGGCCTCTTCGGGCGAAGCTTCGCCATAGATCGAGCGGTGTTCGGTCTCGCCGTAATGAATCTTGCGCGCCTGTTCGGGAAAGCGCTGGCCGACATAATCTGCGTTCTTGACGATGTGTTCGCGCAGTTCTTTCAGCTTTTTGCGCAGTTCGCGTTCCTGGGGCGACATGATCGCCACGGTTCCTTTTCCCGGCGGCGCAAACGGCATCGGCACGGGAAGGGAAGGTGTCGGCGGCGCGGCCGCCGCGGCAGGGAGCGGCTCCCCGCCGGCGCTTTCGCTGCGCCCGAGCCGCGGCGCCATGATGGCCTTTTCGACTTTCGCGGAACCGCAAGCCGGGCAGGCGATCAGGCCGCGTTTTCTTTGACTGTCGTAGGCCGCGGAATTCTTGAACCAGCTTTCAAATTCGTGGTCCCGCTCGCAGCGCAGCGCATACTTGATCATCACGGCACCCGCACGGCGCGTAGATGAGTTGGCTCGGCGAGCGGCTCGGTCAGTTCAAAACGCCGGCCATGGCGGAGCGACGGAATTTTGGCGCGCGCGGCGACGACTTGCGCCGGATCGATTTCGGCAACAATCACGCCCGGCTCGGCGCCGGCTTCCGCGAGGACGCGTCCCCACGGATCGACCACGAGCGAATGGCCGAACGTTTCCCTCCCGCTTTCGTGGCGGCCGCCTTGCGCCGCGGCGAAAACGAAACAGCCGTTTTCGATGGCACGCGCGCGGATCAGCACATGCCAGTGCGCCTCGCCGGTCTGCCGGGTAAAGGCCGAAGGGATAGAGAGAAACGAAGCACCAGCCTCCGCCAGCGCCCGGTAAAGCGCGGGAAAGCGCAAGTCGTAGCAGACGGTCAAGCCTAGTTTGCCCCAAGGCAGGTCGGCGGTGACGGCAAGCTCGCCGGGGCGGTAGTTGCGCGACTCGCGGTAGCTTTCACCATTAGCCAAATCGACGTCGAACATGTGAATCTTGTCGTAACGCGCGACAATCTCGCCGTCGCGGTCGATAACGAACGAGCGGTTGGCCGCCCTGTCGGCCGAAAGCTTGATCGCCAGCGAGCCGGCATGAACAAACATCGCGTGCCGGCGCGCGGCCTCACGCAAGGCCGCGAGCGTCGGGTCGTGCTCCTCGTCGATGATGGTGGCGAAAAGCCGCTCGCGCTTGGTCTCCATAATGTTGGTTACTTCGGGCGTGAGCACATACGCTGCGCCGGCGCGCGCCGCCTCATCGATTGCCGCAAGCGCCGCGGCGAGATTGGCGTCCGGATGCAGGCCCGAACGCATTTGCACCAGCGCGACCTTGAACGTCGGTGCCGTGGTCATGCGGACTTTTCTTCGCTCTGCGACAGCAGTCCATCGAGCTTGCCCGCGTCTTCGAGGGCATAGAGTTCGTCACAGCCGCCGACGTGAGTAGAGCCGATAAAAATCTGCGGCACCGAGCTGCGCCCGTTCGCCCGCGCGCTCATCGCCTGGCGCTCTTGCGTATCGCCGGTGACATCGATTTCATCGAAGCCGACACCTTTGCGAGAAAGCAATTCCTTCGCCCAGTGGCAATAGGGACAAAATTGCTGCGTGTAAATTTCCACGGAAGCCATAACAGCGCGTTAGTTCTTTCCCCTCAGCACTTTATATGGACGTTTGCACGGGATCGGCAACCCTTGCAAATACCAGCACATCGACGTTCGCCGCCCCGGCGCGGAGAAGCGCCCGCGCACAGCCTTCGGCCGTCGCCCCCGAGGTCAAGACATCGTCGACAAGGACGAGCCGGCGGCCGGCGATCGCCGCTTTGCCCTCCGCCGGCACGCGGAACGCGCCCTGGATATTGGCGGCGCGCTCCGACCGTGACAGCCCGACTTGCTGGACGGTGGCCTTCACCCGCTTGAGCGCCGACGCGGCCACCGGCACGCCGGTCTGCGAGGAAACCGCCGCCGCCAGCATTCCCGATTGGTTGAAGCGGCGCGCCCAATTTCGCCGCCAATGCAGCGGCACCGGGACGAGCGCGTCGGCCTCGGCAAGCAGATCGCGTCCGGCAAGCGCGAGCCAGCGCCCCATCATCGGCGTAAGATCGAGCCGGTCGCCGTATTTGAGCGCATGCACCAATGCGCGGGAAATTTCGTCGAAGCGCACCGCGGCGCGGGCGCGCTGATAGGCAGGCGGATTGGCTATCGCCTCCATCGACAAAATGCCGGGACCTGGATCGTAGATGAATGGGATGCCGAGCCGCTCGCAATAAGGTCGGGTGATGAACGAAAGCTTCGACCAGCAGCCGGCGCAGAGTCCGTTGCCGTGGACCGGGGCGCGGCAGACGGCACAGAGCGGCGGGAGCGCGATATCGAGCGCCGCGCGCACGAATGTGCGCGCCGCATTCGCGGCCCGTTTAACTCCGGGCGAATTGGCGAGCCCCGCCGCAGCCGACATAACGGGAACGGTACCCTGCACGCGGCGGATTGTCATCGCCCCTGGTTCGCCTGCGGCGGCGAATGTGAGAAAATCGCCGGATGAGCGAAAACCCGCTGGTGTTCGATCGCAAGGTGCTGCGCACTCGTCGCGCCCGTGCGCGTGCTTTGGGACCGGCGACTTTTTTGCTCGAACGCGCAGCCACCGATCTCGCCGAACGGTTAGCGGCGGTGCTGCGGCGCTTTCCTCTCGCGCTCGATCTCGGAACGCCGGGGGATGAGGTCCGTACCGCGCTCTCCGGTTTGAATTCCGTCGAGGCGATCGTTGCCGCCAGTGCGGATCGCGGCGGCTTCTGCTCTCCGCTCTTCGTTGCCGCTGACGAAGAGGCGCTGCCGTTTCGCGATGGCGTATTCGATCTTGTGGTGTCGGCGCTGTCGTTGCAGTTCGTCAATGACTTGCCGGGCACGTTCGTACAGATCAGGCGGGCGCTGCGGCCGGACGGATTGTTTCTTGCCGTGCTTATGGGCGGCGACACGCTAACCGAGCTGCGCCAATCCTTTGCCGCCGCCGAAAGCGAGATTGAAGGCGGACTCTCGCCGCGGGTGGCGCCGTTCGCCGATTTGCGCGACCTCGGTGCGCTGTTGCAGCGCGCGGGATTTGCGCTGCCGGTAACCGATTCCGACAGCATTACCGTGCGCTATGATTCTGTCTTCGGCCTGATGAATGATTTGCGGCGTATGGGCGCCACCAATGCGCTGGTCGATCGAAGGCGCACGCCGCTGAAGCGGGCGACCTTGCTGCGCATGGCGGAGATTTATCGCCAACGTTTCGCCGATGCGGACGGGCGGGTGCGGGCAACATTCGAGTTTCTGTGGTTGTCCGGCTGGGCGCCGCATCCGAGCCAACAGCAGCCGCTCGCGCCGGGGTCGGCGCAAGCTCGGCTTGCCGAAGCGCTCGGCACGCGCGAACTTCCCGCCGGCGAGAAGGCGGGTAAGTAAGAGACTATTTCAAGGCGGTGGAAACGTTGGTGAAGTCGGCTTTGACGGCCGTGCCGACCTGGAACACTGTCGCGGCGATGACAATGGAAATGCCGGAAGCGATCAGCGCGTATTCGATGGCCGTGGCGGCGCTTTCGTCGCGCGCGAAACGGCGGAGCAATCCAGCACCGAAGAATTTGGATCGCTTGTTCGTGGTCTTATGCACCTTTCCGTCACAGCAGATTTGTCAGGTGTGGAATCAAAGGTTCGTCGGCAGGCGGCATGGCGTAGTTGCGTAAATCGTTCGGCCGTACCCATTTCAATTTTTGTCCTTCGCGCGCCGCGACAATTCCTTCCCAGCGCCGGCAGACATAAAGCGGCATGAGCAGCTGGAATGCAGGATACCGATGACTGGCAAAAGTCAGCGGCGCCAGACATTCCTCATTGACGACGATTCCCAGTTCCTCCTTGAGTTCGCGGATCAGACTCTCTTCCGGACGCTCTCCGGCTTCAACCTTGCCGCCGGGAAACTCCCAAAGGCCGGCCATCG
>DATNNI010000118.1:0-3362 GCA_035601915.1 Xanthobacteraceae bacterium | reverse complement strand
AAGCGATCGGACGGCGTCAGAGGGTTCGTCGTTTTACCAAAGCGCTGGCTCGTTGAGAGAACTTTCGCCTGGCTCAACCGCTGCCGCCGATTGGCGAAAGACTGGGAGTGCCTCAGCCGAAAGGCCCTCGCATTCCTACGGCTCGCTTCAATCCGGCTCATGCTGCGAAAGCTATGCATTCAAATGTGATGTTCGCGGACAGACTCTTAGTGTCTTCGCAAAAACTGACGGCCACGCCTACGCGAGCAACTTACGGATATCCGCGAGCGTCACCATTAAAATCATCGGATCGGCCGGCGACGGATCAAAGCCGAGCGCTTGATAGAATGCCTTGGCCTGATCTGAAATAGCTTGCACAACGATCCCGCGAATGCCGATCGTATCAGCAGCCTGCACTACGCGCAGCGCGCAGTCGCGAAAGAGCGCGCGGCCAAGGCCCCTGCCCTGCTGCGAGCGATCGATAGCCAATCGACCCAGCACGACCACCGGGATCGGATCGGGCATGTTGCGCCGAAAGCGGCCTACACTGTCGGCCGTGGCGATGGCACCAGAGGCCAGCGCGTCATAACCGACGACCTTGTGGCGGTCGGCAACAACATATGTGCGCGAGGCTCCGCTAATCTGGTTTGGACGCGCGCGACGCTTAAGCCAGTCATCGAGCGAGCTAACGCCCGAGAGGAAATCATTGAGCTCGTGGATCTCCGTAAGCGGCTCGGGCCGCGTGAGCGGCACGCGCTATTCCCACGGCGGGGAGGACCGCATCGTCCGCCGCAATCGCTCATTTGGCTTCGGCGCTTCGTCGAGACGCGCCAAGAACTTTGCATAGGCTTCGGGGCTCACCGTGAAGACCGTTCGGTCAAGCAAAGCTTCCTCGGCGGCCTGTCGGGCTGCTTCGAGCACGAAATCCGTCCGTGTCTTGCCGGTAAGCGTTGCGGCCCTATCTATCAGCCCCCGTTCCTCGGGCTTGATGCGAAGATTGAGCGTGTCGCGACGCGTGGTCGGTATCTTTGGCATAGCGCTTTCCTTTCCGGCCATTATAGCCAGATGTAATGCCGATGTCATTACAACTCGCAGCTTGACCGGTAGGAACAAAGAAAGAACAATGGCCGATGAGGCGGCGCCCGGCCTCATCTGACGTGAAAAACAGGAGGCGAAATGTGCGGGTGGTTCACCCAGCGTTACACGTGGTCCGAGGTGCTGCAGTTTCTGCGCGTCTTTGGTCCTGCCCGCAATCTGCAGCCTCACTACAACATCGCGCCGACTATGACCGTAGACGTAATCCGCCTCGATGAGAGCGGCAATCGCGAGCTGGTGCCAATGCGCTGGGGCCTCATTCCCGCCTGGTGG
This sequence comes from Xanthobacteraceae bacterium, assembly GCA_035601915.1. Lineage (GTDB taxonomy): Bacteria > Pseudomonadota > Alphaproteobacteria > Rhizobiales > Xanthobacteraceae > BOG-931. The sequence continues at coordinate 2,015 of DATNNI010000118.1, read as the reverse complement.
GTGAAATCCCTTAAAGAGATCACCGCGACTTTCAACGCGCGGGCGGAATCCGTCGCCGACAAGCCGATGTTTCGCGATGCGTTTAAGGCCACCCATTCACTCCGCCGGACGAAAGCGTCTATCATCTACAAGCAGACGGGAAACCTGCGCGCCGTGCAGATTTTGTTTGGCCATACGAAGATTGAGAGCACGGTCCGCTACCTTGGCGTTGATATCGAGGATGCCCTCGCGCTGGCCGAGGGCACGGAGGTGTAGTATCTGACGAGATCCTCGACCTCAGCGTCGGGGAGCGATCGGTCAGCTAAACTACCGCGCCAAGTTCGTTGGACGAGTCTATTCTAGACGTATAAAACGGCCGCCGTACATCTTATAGCGCTTCCGCTTCCAGGCGGTGGAATCGTGCAATTGTCTGCTCGACCGTGTTGGGCGCCATTTGCGACTCCAACACAAGCTGGGCGGCTCCGATAAGCAGTCCGATCCCCGGATCAGCTTGTGCGCCGGCAATCCGCAGCTTCCTCGTGGCAAGAGGAAGCGAGCGCTGATAGACCAGTTCGCGGACGCCGGACATGAGATGCTCTTTGGCCTCCGACAATGTCCCGCCGACCACGATCACCGCAGGATTAAGAACGCTGACGATGTCGGCTGCGACCTCGCCGAGAACTCGGCCCGCCGCCCGCACCCGTTCGATGGCTTCCGGCTGATTGATCCGAACCAAATCGATGACGTCGCGAGCATTGTGGGCTTTGAACCCTTGCGCTCGTAGGTCCCGCGCCAGCGCCCAGCCTGCCGCGCGAGCTTCGACGCATCCGAGCTTCCCGCAGCGACATAGTGGCGGATCGGCGCTGGTGAACTGAATGTGGCCGATGTCCCCGGCGGCGCCTTGGGCGCCGCGATAGATGCGGCCGTCGGTTATGATTCCGCTGCCTATTCCGGTGCCCGCTTTGATGAAAAGAAACTGACCGGCGTCCGGCCAGAAACGATTGAACTCCGACAACGTCATCAGGTTGACGTCGTTCTCCACCAGCACCGGCGCGTCGAAGCGACCACGCATCCACCCTCGAATGTCAAAGTCATCCCACCCCAGCATTACGGACGGGCCAAAGATCCGGCCTGCTTCGTAGTCGACTGGCGCGGGCAGGCCGAGACCGATCCCGAGAACCTCCCGCTTCGACCGTCCCACTTTTTCGAGCAGCGCGCCGAATTCTTTGCTGATCCACCCAAGGATCGTTTCGGGCCCGCTGCGAACGTCCAGGCTGCCGACAGTCTCGGCGATCAGCTTTGGCTCGAGATCCGCAACCGCCAGATGCACATGGCTTTCGCCGATGTTGGCTACCAGCGCGACGCCAAAATTGCGGTTGAGGCGCAGCAATCGAGCGGGCCGCCCGCCGCTTGGCAGCGCTTCTGCGCTTTCTTCGACAAAACCAGCCGCCAAAAGCGCTGCGAGGCGCTCGGCGACCGTGGATCGCGACAGGCCCGAGGCTTCCGCCAGCAGGGACCGGGACGGTGTTTTCCCGCTGGCGACCAGAGAGAGGATAGCGCCGGCGCCCGGGGGAAGATACCGGCCCGTGCCGCAGTCGTCCATGAGAGCCTACATTTCTCTGTTGCGCTTCTAACGTTTGCGGCGCGGTTTCGCCAGGAAGAAGCCGCGTTGACGCGGCGCGACGCTAAGTATGAACAAACCTACGCATAAGACAACCCTGATATGCTTGACATCACGCAAAAGATGTCTGAAGGACGGGCCGCCGGGAGCCGCACGCTCCCATCAATCGATGCCTTCGAAGGGCGCCGAAACTAGCGGGGAGGATTTATGAAGAGAGACAGAAGCTCGAGAAGTCACGCAACCCGAGGCCTGGCTTTGGCAAGCGCCGCAATCGGCGCGCTCGCGGCCTTCGCGCAAAGCTCCGCGCAGGCCGACGACAAAAAGTTCCTCATCGGCATCGTCGAGTTGCAGCTTGCCAATCCGTTCTTCGGCAAGCTGGAAAAGTCCGCCGTGGACACCGCCAAGAAACATGGCC
>DATNNI010000117.1:0-7143 GCA_035601915.1 Xanthobacteraceae bacterium | reverse complement strand
TCGTTTGGCACCTCGATGTCGGCTCATCACATCCTGGGGCTGGAGCAGGTCCCAAGGGTTCGGCTGTTCGCCGATTAAAGTGGTACGTGAGCTGGGTTCAGAACGTCGTGAGACAGTTCGGTCCCTATCTGCCGTGGGTGTTGGAGAATTGAGAGGAGCTGTCCCTAGTACGAGAGGACCGGGATGGACGTACCTCTGGTGGAGCTGTTGTGGCGCCAGCCGCAGTGCAGCGTAGCTATGTACGGACGGGATAACCGCTGAAGGCATCTAAGCGGGAAACCCACCTCGAAACGAGTTCTCCCTGAAGAGCCGTGGTAGACCACCACGTTGATAGGCCGGGTGTGTAAGCGCGGTGACGCGTTGAGCTTACCGGTACTAATCGCTCGTTCGGCTTGAACGCTCTCATTAGTCGATGCTCATTATTGTCATTGCCGGGCCTGACCCGGCAATCCATGCGGCCTTCGCGGTCAGCATGGACCCGCGGGTCAAGCCCGCGGTTGATGAGAGAGAATGAAAGACAGCTTGCTTCAATGTCAGAGATCGTGGTCCGAAATTTTTACCGAGTACTGATCACTGACTTCCGTCTTTCGCCGACCTGGTGGTCATAGCGAGGAGCCTATACCCGATCCCATCCCGAACTCGGCCGTCAAAGTCCTCTGCGCCGATGGTACTAAGCCTCAAGGCTTGGAAGAGTAGGTCGCCGCCAGGTCTGCCAAGGACGGAATTTCCTCTTCACGAATTTCAGATTGCGAGCGCCGCTTGGCATTCAAACAAAAGCCCCGCGGTTTTCCGCGGGGCTTTTTGTTCGATTACCATCAAGCGATCGGTTTAGCCGAAACGCCGATGCGTTCGGCTATGTCTAGTTCCAAATCGTCGCCGGTACGTTCAGAAACAAGTGCAGTGATTCTCGCGACCTTTCGTCATCGCTGCTCGCAGATGAGAGAACGAGAGAGTCTACTCACGGTAAATCGGTCTCGGTCACGCGGGTCGTTCCCTCCGCGCTTCTTCCGCCCTGCGCCGCAGCTCGTCGGCAATCTCGGACTTGCGACCGCGCGGCGCGCCATGGACGCCAGGCGTCCAAAAATCGCCTGGTAAGCGAGCGCAATGAGCTAACGCTTCGGTTTCATTGCCTAGTCGCGCGTGCGTATCGGCTTGGTAATAAAGCCCAAAGACGTCGTCTTCCCACTGTTTCGGGTCAATCGCCTCGCCACGATCGAAGTCCGCCAGTGCTTTTTCATATTGACCCAAATGGCGATGGACCAATCCACGCGAAAAAAATGCCGATACGTCAGGATCGAGTTCGACGACCGTATTGAGATCGTCGAGAGCCAGCTGTGGTTTGCCGATTTTCATCCAGGCAAAATGACGATCGAAATAGGCGAGAGAATTATTCGGATTCTTGTTGATCCAGTTATTGACGATCTGAAGATAGCGTTGAGGATCGGACCGAAGAACATTATGCAACGCAAGCGTCTCCTCAGGAGTCGTGGGTTCCTTCATAAAGTTTTCGGTATCACTCATATCATGCTCCGGTGCTGTTTCCGCCGCAATCTTGAGAGACGCGGCCCATTATGCATTGAGAGAGCGTCCTCCCACTACCGCTGTAATCACCTCTTCCCAGCAGATTTCGCGCCTTAAGCTTCAAGCAATAGTCCGTTGCTTCGGCCCACTCTTCTTCACATTCGGGTCGATCGGGGTAGGGATTTCGGGGCAGGTCGCGCGGATAGGTATTTGGGATGACAGGCGGCGGAAGGATTTCGGAAGGGAGAGGAGGAATCGGAAAATCGAATGGCACCGGAAGAGTTAGTTGCGCCGGAATAACCGAGGCGTTCGGCTCGGCCCCGGAGTGTCCATTCGTGCTTTGCTCGGTGGAAGTCGCGTCGTCGTAAGCTGTGCCGGCGGGCGCGAACTCTCCGCCGATCCCGCCAGGACTCCCGGCCGGCCAGCGCGGATGCTGCGTGGGGTCCCAATCGGCTTTGAGCATACCGCTGCTTCGCAACCGGCGCGCCAAATCAAGAATGTCATCCGGCGTTTGGATCGACTTCGCCAGCGTGGGCGGGTCGGGAATTTCCAGATGCAACGTAGCGATCTGCGCGTGCATGATGTCACCGCGACTCAGCGCTTGGCTAACCGCTACAAGACCATCGATCTTCCGATCGAATTCAACTGGCAGACCGTAACACGCGCTCAGGTCACGGTTGAGAGCTAACTCGGCGCGCAATCGCCATTCATTCTGTCGATTCCAAACTCGCTCTAGAAGAGGCACGGCGCCAACAAATACGCCGTTCTCGTCGCATAAGACGCCGATACCTGGCACGTCGGACAAGGTGAAACGTCGTCCAATGTAGGCCAACAATACCTCCTTCCATGAATATATTCCCATGATCTAAAACGTAATCGGTGACGCCAGTGAAGCGTCAAGTCCCCGTTATGGGGACTGCGCCCGGGCATCGCATCTCATGGCCTGGTGCCTTTCTCAATGCTTGGAAGAGTAGGTTGCCGCCAGGTCTGCCAAGGACGGAATTTTCCTCTTCACAATCTTCGATGCAAAAAGCCCCGCGATTTTCCGCGGGGCTTTTTTGCGTCCGGCAGTCAACTTCCCGCCGCGTTCGGGTTACGCCAGGCTCGTTCGAACGGCAGCCGCCAGGCATGCGGCGCCACCAGTTGATGGATCGACTTAGGCCCCCAATCGCCCGGCGGATAGAGCCGGACCGGCGGCGGCGCTTCCAGCAACGGTATCGAGATTTCCCACAGCCGTTCGATACCCTCGGCGGTCGTGAACAGGGTGTGGTCGCCGCGCATGGCGTCCAAGATAAGCCGCTCATAGGCTTCGAGCACGTCGCCGACCATGCCGGTGTCGTGCATGGCGAACTGCAGGCTCAGCTTGTCGAGCCGCATGCCGGGACCGGGACGTTTTCCGTAAAACGACAGCGACATTTTCGAAGCGTCCGCGAGATCGAACGTCAAATGGTCCGGGCCTTGTGCGCCGACGCCTGAGCCGGCGGGAAACATGCTCTTCGGCGGCTCCCGAAACGCAATTGAAATGATCCGCTGGCCTTCGGCGAGCCGCTTGCCGGTGCGCAGAAAAAACGGCACGCCGGCCCAACGCCAATTGTCGATCCCGCATTTGAGCGCGATGAACGTTTCGGTGTCCGATTCCGGATCGACACCCTCTTCGGCGCGATAGCCGGTGTATTGCCCGCGCACAACGTTGCCGGGCTCGATCGGCAACATGCTGCGAAACACTTTGTTTTTCTCCTCACTGATCGGGACCGGCTCCAGCGAGGTCGGCGGCTCCATCGCCATGAAGGCCAGGATCTGAAACAGGTGGGTCACCACCATGTCGCGATAGGCGCCGGTCGTCTCGTAGAACGCGGCGCGCTTGCCGAGGCCGAGGGTTTCCGGAACATCGATCTGCACGTGATCGATGAAGTTGCGGTTCCAGATCGGTTCGAACAAGCCGTTGGCGAAGCGAAATGCCAGAATGTTCTGCGCCGGCTCCTTGCCGAGGAAGTGGTCGATCCGGAAGATCTGATCTTCGGCGAAAATTTCGTGCAGCTTGGCGTTCAACGCCACGGCGCTCGCCAAGTCGGTGCCAAACGGCTTTTCCATGACGATGCGGGACCGCTCGACCAGGCCGGCATCCGCCAACAGCCGCACCGCCGGCAACGCCGCGTTGGGCGGTACGCTCAGGTAATGCAGGCGGAGGCTGTCGCCGGCGAGCGTCGACTCTGCCCGCGCCACCGCCGCTTTCAGGGCGCCGGCGCCTTGATCAATCGGCACGTAATCGAGTGTCTCGGCGAATGCCGTCCAGTCGGCATCAGTGATGGTCCGCGTGGAAAATTGGTCGAGCGCCTCGCGCGCAATCTTGCGAAAGCCGTCGGCGTCGATCGGGTCCAGCGAGACGCCGATAATACGACAGCCGGGGATGAATCCGGCAGTCGAGAGGTGAAACAATCCCGGCAATAGCTTGCGCCGGGACAGGTCGCCGGTGGCGCCCACCAGGACGACGATTTGCGAATGCTTGGGGCCGACCCCAGGAGGTATTCTGGCCAAATAAGCCTCTGCGTCATGCCGACGTCAGAACGAGCGTCGCGCTGATTTGGCTTCCGATGCAAGCCTTGCGCCACGAATTAACATTCCGCGCGCAAAAAAGCCCCGCGGTTTGCCGCGAGGCTTTTCATTTGGTCGTCACAAAAGCGTTTCGGCTCTGGCCAAGCCGAGGCGGTCACGCTCGTCGTTCTTCTCCGTGCCTCCTCGCCCGGCGCCGTTGCCCTGATAGCGTCTATTTCCTCTTCAGCGCGCCGCCGTCAAACGTCGAGACCATCGCCTGCATGTAGCCGTCATGCGTGATGTAGGCGTCCGAGCCGCGATATGGCTCGGCGAGGAATGGCGCCGTCGCTACCCATTGCGTGGCAAACGTGCCGTCGATGGTGGTCGAGTGCTCGGGCTGGAAATGAATTCCCTTGAGCCCGCCGTCCTTCGGGTCTTTGCAGAAGCCGGCGAACAGGTCGCCAAGTGCTTGGCGTCCCTTGACGATCATGCCGTTGGGAAGATTGACCTGCGCCTCCTCAGGGTATTGCGCCATTAGCCGGTCCCAATCGCAGGCATTGAGCGCCGCAAAGTGCTCGTCGAGCACCGCCTGCGGCGTCGGCTGCTTCTTCAGATCCGGCAATTTCATTTGCGCCTGCGCAGCAGGAGCTATTGCAATGACGGCGATTGCCGCCAGCAGCGGCATAGTGATTTTCATATCTTCCTCCCGGAATGAGAGCCATTGCGGCTGTTCTATTTCACAGCCCCAAGCCTATGTCGGGGAGGCCGCTTTGTGCAACTGTAGGAACGTCCGGCGTCCAGCCCAAATAAGCTGCCAATCATGCCGTTCGATCTCCCGCTTCGCTGTCGCTGCGGCCAGGTACGCGGCGTTGCACGCGACGTGTCGCCATCCTTAGGCTTACGCTTGGTTTGTTATTGCAAGGACTGTCAGGCGTTCGTGCATTTTCTTCAGCGACCCGATGTGTTGGACGTCGCGGGCGGCACCGACATTTTGCAGATGCCGCCGAAGCGGCTGAAGATCACTGCCGGCGCGGACGCATTGCGTTCCTTGCGCTTCTCCAAAAAAGTCTTGCGCTGGTACGTCGGTTGTTGCCGCACGCCGATCGCCAACTCTGCGGCGAGCCCGTGGTTTCCGCTGATCGGCCTCATTCATTCGTTCATGGATTTCGAGGCTTGCGCCGGCTCCCGGGATGAAACGCTTGGGCCGCCGCTGTGCTGCATCCACGAGCGCTCCGCCAGCGGACCGTTGCCGGCGGACGCGCCGCCGGCGGCAGCGTTCGGAATCGTGACGCAGCGCGCGTCAAATGTGCACGGCTGGTGGCTGCGCGGGCTCGGCCGGCCGAATCCCGTCTTCGATTCCGGCACCCGCGCGCCGCTTTCCACGCCGCGGTTGGTGACGTCCGAAGAACGCGCCGCGCTTTGAGCGTATTATAGGTCAAGGCGCGGAACGCAATCTCGCGCTGCGAAGTTTTCAGGGCAGCAGGAAAAGTCGATGAGCGCCGAGCAATCCAAACCAATGGGCCCCGATCTCACTGAAGGTATCGCCGCCGACGATATTCGCGACGGGGGCATGATCGGTGGCCATGTCGGCGACGACGCGGTGCTTATTGCTCGCCTGGGCGACGAGTTCTTTGCCATCGGCGCGACGTGCTCGCATTACAACGGACCTCTCGCCGAGGGCCTGGTCGTCGGCGATACGGTGCGATGTCCGTGGCATCACGCGCGTTTTTGCCTGCGCAGCGGCGAAGCAATCGGTGCCCCGGCCTTTAACCCGGTGTCGTGTTGGCGGATTGAGCGTCGCGACGGCAAAGTGTTTGTGCGCGAGCGGATCGACGCCGCCGAACGGGTCAAGGCGCGCAGTCCCGCCGGCGCAGCCGGGAAGGCGGAGCGGATCGTGATTGTCGGCGGCGGTGCGGCCGGCTTCGCCGCCGCAGAAATGTTGCGGCGCGAAGGATTTGCCGGCGCGCTGACACTCCTTTCCGCCGACGCGGACGCGCCCTACGATCGGCCGAATTGCTCGAAGGACTATCTCGCCGGAAACGCGCCGGAAGACTGGATGCCGCTCCGCCCCGCCGAATTTTACAAAGACGAAGCGATCGACCTTCGCCTGGGCACCGAGGTCAAAGGCATCGACACCACAGCCCGGCGCGTAACCCTGGGGAACGGCGAGGCGATCGCTTTTGACAAACTCCTACTCGCAACCGGCGCGGAGCCCGTCCGCCTCGATATCCCGGGCGCAGGCGAGCCGCACGTGCACGTGCTGCGTTCGCTCGCCGATGCGCGGGCGATCATCGCCAAGGCAAAGACGGCACGGCAGGCGGTGGTGATCGGCGCAAGCTTCATCGGTCTCGAAGCCGCCGCCGCGCTGCGTGCGCGAGACATCGAGGTCCACGTCGCGGCCCCGGAACGCCGTCCGCTGGAGCGCATACTCGGCGCCGAATACGGCGACATGATCAAGGCGCTACACGAAGAGCACGGCGTTATTTTCCACCTCGAAAACACCGTCAGCGAAATCGCCGGACCAGACGTCACGCTCAAAGGCGGCGGCAAACTTCGCGCCGATCTGGTGGTCGTCGGTGTCGGGGTGCGGCCGCGGCTGCAACTAGCCGAAAGCGCTGGCCTCAAAATCGATCGCGGCGTGGTGGTGAACGAATATTTGGAAACCAGCGCTCCTGGCATCTTCGCCGCCGGTGACATCGCGCGATGGCCCGATCCACATAGCGGCGACAACATCCGGATCGAACACTGGGTCGTGGCCGAGCGCCAAGGCCAGACTGTGGCGCGCAACATGCTCGGGCAGCGGCAGCGCTTTATCGACGTTCCGTTCTTCTGGAGCCAGCATTACGACGTGCCGATCAACTATGTCGGCCACGCCGAAAAGTGGGACGACCTCGCTGTCGAAGGCGACATCAAAGCGCGCGATTGCCTGGTGCGCTATCGGAAGGGCGGCAACGTGCTGGCAGTGGCCTCGGTCTATCGCGATCTCGACAGCCTTAAGGCCGAATTAGCGATGGAAATGGCTTGAAGCGCCGCAGCGACGGCGGAAAAGTTCCCGGGTTTGAACGGCGCGCGCCAAGCGCGTAGGTTGAC
>DATNNI010000116.1:0-2256 GCA_035601915.1 Xanthobacteraceae bacterium | reverse complement strand
AAATCGCCAAGAATCCGCAATACGGCGATTTTTCGCTCGAGCAATCGAAGCTCGACGGCGAAGCGTTTTACGATCGCATGGACGAGGTGATGTCGCCGCAGCCGCTCGATCCGTTGCGCGCCATGACCGACGCGATAACTTCGCTGCAAGAACAAGTGCGGACGCGCGTGGTCGCCGTTGAAAACGGGCGCAAGTTTCAGGGCAGCGGGAAGGGCGAGGCCGAGATGCCGAACGGCGCGGCGATCTTCGAGACCACCGGCGCGTGGGAGGATTTCTCGACGCCGGCGCGCGATTTTCGGCTGCTGATTGCCGTCGATGTGGTGCGCGGATTTCCCGATCGGGTCGCGCGGCGGCCCGAGCGCTACGCGATTGCGCCGGGCAAGAACCTCGCCGAGGTCAAGGCCGAGTTGCAAACCGCACTCGCGTCCGAACTTGCCGCGCGCAAGTTTTCCTATACGCGCAGCGACGGCTCGGCGTGGACGCTCAGCCTCAAAGACGTCGTCGACCGCGAGCCCAATCTGGAAATGGCGTATAATCCGAACGACTGCGTCGAACTGCGCTGGGCGGCGCCGGAAGGCAGCGACGAGGCGTCGACCTGTAAGCGCCACGCGCCGGAGGCGCAGCGCGCCAAGATGATCGGCTACCGCAACTGGTTCCGCGACCGCCATTGGCCCTCCCACGCTTAGTACTATTGAGGCTCGGGCTGCTCGCGCCTCGTCATTGCGAGCGATAGCGAAGCAATCCAGTTTTCGACGCGTCCACGCTGGATTGCTTCGTCGCTTTCGCTCCTCGCAATGACGAAGTGAGACGAATCATTTCAGCGCACTCATGATTCGTCATCCTGAGGCGGCCGCGCAGCGGCCCTCGAAGGATGCACGCTGAAGGGCCTGGGCCGTCGTCCCTCGAGGCTCGCCATAGCGCGTCAAAGACGCGCGTAAACGCGCTAATGGCTCGCGCCTCAGGATGACGGGTAACAAAATTCGTTCTCGCGACGCAGCCGCGCCCGAGTTTTGCCAAGCCATTTCCACGAACAACGAAACCAAGCGCTTCCGACAAAACAGGGAAGCGGAGCGCCGAAAGGCGCATTGTCCTACCAATATCCGCGTCTAGCGCGGCTGCGCGCTGCGTTAGCGGCGCGCCCGCCTTTCGGCGCTCACGCTTGCGGCACTCGCCACCGGCTACTACCCCGATGGCTCAGCTCCAGAACCGGGTTTCCCGCGGCGGCGGCTAACGAGAGTTTTGCTCGCTTCGCTCAAAAGATGCCGCGGTTAAGCACGCTCCGTGCGGACCGGTCCTTGTGCCGGTCGACCGGGGACCCAAAGCCGCCCGAGAGCGAATTGGCAATTCCGCCCGCGGGCACCGCATCTCGCCTTCGCTGTTGCGGCATGCCGTCCGGAACGGCGCCCTGCACAAAGCGAGGTAATATACCGTGTAACTGATAAAGGGACGCAGCGTCAAGGAAAAAGCGACGGCGTTTGATCGAAGCGGCAAGGCATTGACGAACGCTGCAGTTTCAACACCGTAGGACTACTTATTCCGGACCTCAGCGTTTAGTGCTTAGTTGCGGCGCTCAACGACGGGCAAGCTCTCTCACAGACCGAAGCCCCGGCGGCGCATGGCTCCTTCAAACGCCGGGGCTTCTTTATTTCAAACAAACTCGAATTTCCCGCACGTCGATCACGAAACGCATGCGATCCCCTTCTCCCCGCGCGGGGAGAGGTGAGTTGAATCTCGGCGCGCCGATCGGTTACCCAGAATTCGCCGCGACACGGTGGCGATGGGTCGCTTGCGCGACGTCGTTCAGGTACTTGGCGCAATGCGCGGAGATCGCCACGGCGATAGCGCCGACGACCAGTCCGCCGAGCTTGGCGGTGAAGTTGCCGATGACGAGCAATACGACAGCGACGACGCTTAAGCCGAGCCCAGTCAGAGAACGGGCCCAGATGGCGCGCCAATGCACCGGCGGCAGCCGCTTGGTGTCGAAGTAAGCCTTTTGCCGGCGCGCGATCCGCCGCGCCAGCCGCACCGCGTACGCAATGCTGCCAAATCCGACCATGAGCCAGACGGCGAGGACCAGCAAAATCAGCCCACCGACGCGCGCGGACGGCGCGGCCGCGCTCAGCTTGCCGAGCGCGGCCAGCGAGAACACGCTCCAATCGAACAGGGCGTGCAGCACGACCGGAATGAGCCACGCCAGAATGAGCCGGCGGGTGCGCCACCAGCCGCCATGGCGGTACGCGCCGAGCGCGCCGCCGA
>DATNNI010000115.1:0-5084 GCA_035601915.1 Xanthobacteraceae bacterium | reverse complement strand
TGCCGGCAAAAATTGATGCGGACTTCTGAACCGCCACACTAGTCCGATGTATCGAGCGGTCGCGCCGTGGTAAGTGGGCCGCGGCAAGGTCGGCACCATGAATATCCTGCTTCTCGGCTCCGGCGGACGCGAGCACGCGCTCGCCTGGAAAATGGCGGCGAGCCCGCTGACCGATCGGCTCTATTGCGCGCCCGGCAATGCGGGCATCGCGCGCGACGCTGAATGCATCGCGCTCGATGTCGAAGATCACGCCGCGGTCATTGCGTTTTGCAAATCCCATGACGTCGATTTCGTCATGGTCGGGCCCGAGGGTCCGCTATGCGCCGGCATTGTCGACGATCTCGAGGCGGCCGGCATCAAAGCGTTCGGGCCGAGCCGATCCGCGGCGCAGCTCGAAGGATCCAAAGGATTCACCAAGGACCTGTGCCGGGCGAACGCCATACCTACTGCGAGCTACGGGCGGTTTCGAGAGGCGGAGCCCGCCAAAGACTATGTTCGCGCCCACGGCGCGCCAATCGTCGTCAAGGCCGACGGCCTTGCCGCCGGAAAAGGAGTCATCGTCGCCGAAAACGTCGACGAGGCCGAAGCCGCTATTGATGCCATTCTCGGCGGCGGCTCGGGCGAAGCCGGCGCCGAATTGGTGATCGAGGAGTTTCTCGAGGGCGAAGAAGCTTCGTTTTTCGCGCTCTGCGACGGCGATACCGCGATCGCGCTGGTTTCGGCGCAAGATCACAAGCGCGCCTTCGACGGCGACAAGGGCCCAAACACCGGAGGCATGGGCGCCTATTCGCCCGCACCCATCGTCGATGACGCCGTCACGCGACGCGTGATGAGCGAAATTATCTCGCCAACACTGCGGGCGATGCGGGCGATGAACACGCCTTACAAAGGCGTTCTCTACGCCGGCTTGATGATCACCGCGCAAGGTCCGAAACTCATTGAGTACAACGTCCGCTTCGGCGATCCGGAGTGCCAAGTCTTGATGCCGCGTTTGATGTCCGACCTCGTGCCTGCCTTGCTCGCAAGCCGCGACGGCGTGCTCAAATCAATCGATCTGCGCTGGTATCCGGAAGCCGCGCTGACTGTCGTGATGGCCGCACGCGGCTATCCCGGATCCTATGCCAAAGGTTCGGTCATCGAAGGGCTGGACGAGGCGGCGGCTGTCGAAGGCGTCGAAATCTTTCATGCCGGTACCAAGGCCGAAGGAGATCGCCTTCTCGCCAACGGCGGACGCGTGCTCAACGTCTCCGCCCTCGGCGAGAATGTGGCGGAGGCGCGCGACCGCGCTTACCAGGCCGTTTCCCGTATCCGCTGGCCGGATGGGTTCTGCCGGCACGACATCGGCTGGCGCGCGTTGGAGCGCCCAACTGGCGCCGGGCCGTGATTGGCGATATGCGAAAACCATGAGCGCGAGCGAGCGTCAGACCACCTTTTCCGGCACCAAAGAAGTCTCCGAGCGGCTCAAGTTCGACGCCGGGGGGCTTGAGATCTATTTGCGCGCGCATTTGCCCGGATTCGAAGGCCCACTTACGCTGAGCCAGTTCAAGGGCGGCCAATCGAACCCAACTTATCTTCTTGAAACGCCGCAGCGACGTTACGTGCTGCGACGCAAGCCGCCCGGCAAGCTATTGCCGTCGGCACATGCGGTCGATCGCGAATATCGTGTGATCTCGGCACTGCACGCGCAGGGTTTCCCGGTCCCCCAACCACTGCTCTATTGCGCCGACGACAACGTCATCGGCACTCCTTTCTTTCTTATGGCTTGTGTCGAGGGCCGCGTGTTTTGGGATGCCGAAATGCCGTCATCCAATCGGGCGGAACGCGCGCAGGTCTACGACGCGATGAACGCGGCCTTGGCGCGGCTACACACCTTCGACCCGGCCGCGATCGGTTTGAGCGATTTCGGCCGCGGCGAGAATTACGTGGCGCGGCAAGTCGAGCGCTGGTCGAAGCAATACCGAGCCTCCGAGACGGAGAAGATTGAGGACATGGAGCGGTTGATGGACTGGCTCCCGGCCCATCTGCCTCCCGCGCAAGCGCCGCGGCTGGTGCATGGCGATTACCGGCTCGACAACATGATCCTTGCGCCCGATTCTCCGAAGATCCTCGCCGTGCTCGATTGGGAGCTGTCGACTCTCGGCGACCCGCTCGCCGATTTCTCCTACCATCTGATGCAGTGGCACATGCCGCCGTCGGAAGCGGGAACGGGTTCGTTGGTCGGTCATGATCTGACTGCGCTTGGAATTCCGCCGCTTTCAGATTACGTCGAAGCTTACGTGAAGCGGACCGGCCTCGACCCGCGCCCCTATCTTGCGGTTTATTCCGCTTACAATTTCTTCCGCATTGCCGCGATCCTTCAAGGAATTGTTGGACGCGTGCGCGATGGCACCGCCACCAGCACATACGCCGCGGCGAAAGCCACGCTGGTGCGTCCGTTGGCGGCGAAAGCTTGGGAATTCGCGCAGCAAGCAGGCGCGACGTGATGCGCCGCGACGGATGAAAACCTTCGCGCTCGCGCTGGGCGCCGGAGGGGCGCGCGGTCTCGCCCACATTGCCGTCATCGAAGCGCTCGACGAGATGGGGCTAAAGCCGGTTGCTATCGCCGGCACGTCGATCGGCGCGATGGTCGGCGCCGGCTACGCCGCCGGGATGCGCGGCAAGGACATCCGCCGTCACGTCATTGGTCTTGCTCACGACCGCGGCGAGATCATGCGCCGCCTTATTGCCGCACGCGCGGGCTCGCTGACCGACGTTTTCGCCGGCGCATTCGGTCAGGCCGCTCAGATCGACGCGGAAAAATTTTGCGCGCAATTCCTCCCGGACGCTCTGCCGCAGGATTTTTCCGGGCTTGAGATACCGCTCACTGTCGTGACGACCGATCTGCATCGGCGCGAAGAGGCGGCGCTCAGCGCGGGGCCTCTCCACCCAGCGCTCGCCGCCTCGATCGCCATTCCGGGCCTGATGCGGCCGGTCGCGATCCATGATCGTATCTTCATTGATGGCGGCACCACCAATCCGCTTCCGTTCGACCGGCTGAACGGTGTAGCCGACGTCATCGTCGCCATCGACGTGCTGAGCCTGCCGCCCTCCGGACGCGCCGATCTTCCAGGCGCTTGGGCAAGCGTGATCGCGACGCTCAACATCATGGGCCGCGCCATCGTTGCCGCGAAGCTCGCGCTAAAGCCGCCGGATATTGTCATCCGGCCGCGCGTCGGAATTTTCCGGACGCTCGATTTTTATCAAGCAACCGCCATTTTGCGCGCGGCAAATGCAGTGAAAGCCGAGATCAAGGAACGACTTGGAAGCTTGCTCGCTTGATCTAGCGGTCCGATTCTAACATTCGTATCCCGTTGCGGCGGGCTATCATGCGAATGTTAGAATCAAAGGACCACTAGCAAGTACAAATACTAGTGGGAGCTTTGGATTTGACATTCGCTTCTGGAGTTCGCGGCTCAGTTGGTAGCGAACGTCAAATCCGCTCCACTAGCGTCTTGTTTGAAAAAAATTCTTGAGAAGTTCGGATGTTTCCGTCTCCGCCAATCCGCCATAGATCTCGGGCCGGTGATGGCAGGACGGCGACGCGAAGAATTTGACGCCATTGTCCACGGCGCCGCCCTTGGCATCGGCGGCGCTATAATAAAGGCGGCGGATCCGCGCGAATGAGATGGCGGCCGCGCACATGGCGCAGGGTTCGAGCGTCACGTAAAGATCGCACTCGGTCAGGCGTTCGCTCCCGAACGCTGCGGCAGCTGCGCGGATGGCGATGATCTCTGCATGCGCCGTCGGATCGCGGTCGGCGAGCGTGCGATTGCCGGCACGCGCCACGACCGCGCCGGCATGGACGATGACACACCCAATAGGGACTTCGCCGCTTCGGCCGGCGGCGCGGGCTTCCTCGAGCGCAACTTCCATGAATGACGTCATTGAATTCTGCCGTCGGGCCCGGCTGCAAGCTTGTGCCCGGCATCGATGTCTTTATACACCTTCGGACGACAAGACGTGGATGGCCGGGCAAAAGGGCGTTCACGCCCGTCTTCGACGGGCTATGCCCGGCCGTGACGATGTCAATAATTCATGACTGACATGAACGAACACAGCGACAAAGCCGGTGAGCGCATCGCCAAGGTGATCGCCCGCGCCGGTTTAGCATCGCGCCGCGAAGCTGAAGCCTGGATCGCGGCTGGGCGCGTCGCGATAAATGGCGTCGTCATCGACTCGCCGGCCCGCAACGTCACCGCGCGCGATGAACTCAGCGTCGACGGCAAAAAGCTGCCGGCACGCGAGCGCACGCGGCTGTTCCTCTACCACAAACAAGGCGGTCTTCTGACCACCCGCGTCGACCCGCGAGGACGGCCGACAATATTCGAACGCTTGCCGAGCGGCCTGCCGCGGCTGATCAGCGTCGGCCGTCTCGATTTTAATACCGAGGGGCTTTTGCTGCTCACCAACGATGGGGAGCTAGCGCGGATATTGGAGCTGCCCGCGACCGGATGGCTGCGCCGGTATCGGGTGCGCGCGCATGGCTCCGTCACTCAAGCAAAACTCGACGAGTTGCGTGGCGGCGTCGACATCGACGGCATTCATTACGGCAATGTGGAAGCCGCGCTTGATCGCGTGCAGGGCTCAAACCTGTGGCTCACCTTTGCCATACGCGAAGGTAAGAATCGCGAGGTGCGCATACTGCTCGGCCACCTCGGGCTTACCGTCGCCCGCTTGATCCGGGTCTCCTTCGGACCCTTTCAACTCGGCGAGCTTGCCGAAGGGGCCGTCGAGGAAATCCCCACGCGGGTGTTGCGCGAACAGCTTGGCGAGCGCCTCGTTGCGCTCTCGGGGGTGGACTTCTCAACGCCGGTTGCGCCGCGCCGCAGTGAAAGCAAAGAGCAAAGGCCCGCGCGCCCGCAGAAGAAGCCGGACCGCGCGGTGAAATCGCATTCCTGGCGCGGCCCTGAAGAAGACCGTCCGGCGAAAAAGCTCCAGCGCAAATTTCACGGCACGCGCCGGGACGACACTGTGCCGCGCGAACACCCTGCACGCGACGCCAAGCGTGGCAAAGTCGTCGACCGCAAGGGCCGCAGCGTTGCCCT